>JAJUHD010000001.1 GCA_029268085.1 Bacillota bacterium
CCAGTAAAACAAGCTTCAAGGTTACCGCTCGGTGAGCGTTAGGGGCGTGTTGTTATGAGCGCGACTCCCCGCTGATTACAAAAGGCGGTTGAAAAACAGATGCCGCTATGTTAAAATTAGACGGCTGCAAGTCAGCTAATAAATTTTAGGAGATTGCTGTTTGGAAAAAAACAACGCCTCGGAGATTGTATCGTAAACGGGAGGTTTGCGAAATACGATCTCTTACAAACCTCCCGGTATTGACGGTCAACAATTATCAGGAGGAAAAACAATGAATAAAAATGACTGCAAAATCCGTTTGGAAACACCTGAAGACTATTACGAAACGGAAACCCTTACAAGGAACGCTTTCTGGAACCTGTACCGCCCGGGCTGCTCGGAGCATTATGTGCTTCATAGTTACCGCGGCAGAGATGATTTTGTGAAGGAACTCGATTTTGTCATGGAGAAGGATGGCAGAATCATAGGTCATGTGATGTATGTGCGCACTACGCTGCAGGCCGACGACGGACGGAATATACCGATTATGACTTTCGGCCCTATCAGCATAGAGCCGGCGTATCAGCGAAAAGGTTATGGGAAGGCGCTGCTCGATTACTCTCTCGATAAGGCAAAGGCGCTCGGCACTGGAGCTGTCTGCATCGAAGGCGACATCGGCTTTTACGGAAAATCCGGCTTTGTGATTGCAAGCACAAAAGGCATTAACTACTATGCCGAACCAAGAGACGCTTTGGTTCCATACTTTTTGCTTAAAGAACTGAAGGACGGCTTTTTTGACGGAGTGACCGGGGTCTACCGCACGCCCGCAGGGTATTTCGTTGACGGAAATGAGGTTGAATCGTTTGATTCACGCTTTCCGGCGAAAGAAAAAAAGGTCTTGCCCGGACAGCTCGGGTAAGCGAGTACATCGAAACAGTGATAAGCGCCTGCCGGAAACGGCAGGCGCTTATCGCTGTCAAAAAAGCCCTTTGGGCTTTTTGACAAGGGTGCTGCATGACGGACGCTCTGCCGCGCCCGTCATGAGAGGTGTCATTTCCAACGTACACGCCGCCGGAAATGACAGATTTGATTTTTTTCCGCCATTCGCGGCGGAAATTCTGCGAAGCTTTTTTTGCTGTAAATAAGTTTTTTGACGGTCTGAGCGCCTGCCGGAAACGGCAGGCGCTTATCGCTTTTGCTTTTGAGGAGAAAAGTCCGTTCAGCTCTTCAATTTCAAGCACGAGAAAAAACAAAACGCCCGCCTTGATTTGGGGAGGCTCCAGTACGGCGAGGCTGCTGATTATTGACTTTATATAATAAAAAAACTATAATGGATAAGAATAACAGTCAAAAAACTCATAAAAAACTTGGATGAAACAGACGCGCGTGTACGCGCTGCGGGGCGAAAGGGTTGTAAGTGCAAATGCCAAAGATAATCATAATAGGCAAGGGGCCTGCGGGCATATCCTGCGCGCTTTATACAACGCGAGCAGGGATTGAGACCGTTATAATAGGAAAGGGAACGGGAGCCCTGGGCAAGGCCGAGAAAATCGAGAATTATTACGGGTTTTCCTCTCCGGTCAGCGGAGAGGAGCTTTCCGTATCTGGCGTGGAGCAGGCAAAAAGGCTGGGCGCCGTATTTATAGAGGAGGAGGTTGTGGGCCTCGGCTATGACGGCGGTTTTACGGTAAAGACGGACGGGGGCGAATACAGGGCGGACAGCGTTGTGATTGCGACGGGTTCGCCGCGAAAGACCCCGAAGATAAAGGGAATCGCTGAATTTGAGGGGCGCGGCGTAAGCTACTGTGCGGTCTGCGACGCGTTCTTCTACCGCGGCAAGAAGGTCTGCGTGCTGGGGAGCGGAGAATATGCGGTTTCGGAAGTCAACGAGCTGAAGCCGGTGGTCGGCGGTGTGACGCTCCTTACAAACGGAGAAGAGCCCTCGGCGGACATCCCGGAGGGCGTGGAAGTTATAAAGACTCCAATCCTTGAGCTGACAGGCTCGGACAGACTGGAGAAGATAGCGTTTAAGGACGGTACTGAAATCGCGGCGGACGGAGTTTTCGTCGCTTTGGGAACCGCCGGCAGCGCCGATCTTGCGAGAAAGCTCGGTGTGTTTACCGACGGTAACAGAATATCGGTTTCGGAAAATATGTCCACCAATATACCCGGGCTTTTCGCCGCGGGAGATTGCACAGGCGGGATGCTCCAGATCGCGAAGGCGGTGTACGAGGGCGCGGCGGCGGGCACGGAGGCGGTAAAGTTTTTGCGCGGAGGCAAATAATATGCTGAACCCCGATTTGGTTTCGTTTATGGAAAGGCATTTTCCAGCATGGAGGAATCTGACGCCGGAGCAGAGGGAAGCGCTCGTTCAGAACACTGTGGAGGTCTCCTATAAAAAGGGCAGCTGCGTCCACGGGGCGGAAAGCGAGTGCGTCGGCGTGCTTATTATCAGAAAAGGAATGCTCCGCACCTACCTTCTTTCGGAGGAGGGCAGGGAGATTACGCTGTTTCGAATGGGGGCGGGCGATACCTGTGTTTTGTCGGCTTCGTGCGTGCTTAACGCAATATCCTTTGACGTCCATATAGACGCGGAGGAGGACACCGAGGCGCTTCTTATTTACGCAGCGCACTTTTCTCGTCTTAAGGAGCAGAATATATATGTGGAGTGCGAGACCTACAAGCTGGCTGCGGAGCGCTTCTCCGACGTCATGTGGGCGATGCAGCAGATACTCTTTACGAGCATGGACAAAAGGCTTGCCGTATACATCTGGGACGAGCTTTCAAAAACGGGCGGCGACACGCTGAGGCAGACCCATGAGCAGATAGCCCGTCATATCGGGAGCGCTCGGGAGGTGGTTTCGCGGATGCTCAAGTATTTTGCCTCCGAGGGCATAGTGGAGCTTTCAAGGGGCGGCATAAAGGTGCTGGACAAGATCAAGCTGAAGGCGCTGACATAGTATAAGAAAAAGGGGAGCGGCGCTCCCCTTTTTCCTCAGGCTGTCAAAAAAGCCCTTTGGTCTTTTTTGACAAGGTAGAGTTGCATGACGGCCGCTCTGCCGCGCCCGTCATGAGAGGTGTCATTTCCGACGTGCACGCCGCCGGAAATGACACATTTGACTTTTTTCCGCCATTCGTGGCGGAAATTCTGCGAAGCTTTTTTGCTGTAAACAAGTTTTTTGACAAGCTGAGAAAAAGGGGAGCGGCGCTCCCCTTTTTCCTATACGTTAAGCATTTTAAGAATATCCGCCTTGGGCCTTGCGCCTACGGCCGTGGAAACGATTTTGCCATCCTTTAGAACAACGAGGGTCGGAATGCTCATCACCTTGAAGGCTGAAGCAAGCTCGGGCTGCTCGTCCACATTGACCTTTCCGACCTTGGCGGTAGTGGTTTCGCTCGCTATTTCCTCGACCACAGGCCCCACCATGCGGCAGGGGCCGCACCATTCTGCCCAGAAATCGAGAAGTACGGGCTTGTCGGATTTGATTACCTCGGTCTCGAAGTTTTCTTTTGTTATTTTTATGGCGCTCATAATTTTATCTCCTTGTAAATTTATTTATGTATTTATTATACCCTATATTGCAACAGTTTCGGTGACAAAATCACCAATTTTCAAAAAAACAGAACTATTCAGGCCTCTGCGAGAACAAGAGCTCTCTTTGGGCAAAATCTCACGCATTTGCCGCAGGAAACACACTTGTCGTAGTCTACCTTTGGAGCCTTGAACCCGCTTTGCCTTAAAGCTCCGTAAGGGCATACGATTACAGAGGGGCATGGGTGGTTCTGCGGGCATCTGTCCGACAAAACGCTCAATTTTTTGCTCATATCATCACCTCTGAGTGCATTATAGATTTGTCTGAGGCGCAAAACAGTGATTAAATCACACATCGCCCCGCGGCGTGAAAAACCGCGGGGCGACTGTATAGTCATCAGATAGTTTCCACTTTTACAAGATTTGTGCTGCCGACTACTCCGCTCGTTGTGCCGCCGGTGATAACTATTTTATCGGAAGGCTTCAGCTTCAGCATTTCCTTGGCAATTTTTTTGGCGTGGTAGAACATAACCTCGGTAGAGGTGAAGGGTTCCGTCAATGCGGGGACGACACCCCAGGAAAGGGAGAGCTTGCGCCATACCCTTTCGCTTGTCGTAACACCTACGATGTCTACGGGTGAACGGAAGCGCGAAACCTTTCTCGCTGTCATGCCGGAGGCGGTGCAGACGACGATCGCCTTGGCGTTCAAATCTATCGCCATCGCGCAGGTGGCGTGAGATATGGCATCCGAAGTGTCTTTGATTGTGAATTCAGTGGTGGCGAAGCGCTTTGCATAGTCTATAACGTTTTCCGCATATTCCGCAATCCTGGACATGGTGGCGACCGCAAGCGCGGGGTGCCTGCCGATCGCGGTTTCGCCTGAGAGCATTATGGCGCTTGTTCCGTCGTATACCGCGTTGGCTATATCCGAGGTCTCCGCCCTTGTGGGCCTCGGGTTTGTTATCATTGATTCAAGCATCTCAGTGGCTGTGATGACGCGCTTTCCCAAAAGGCGGCATTCCGTTATGAGCTTCTTTTGAATTGCCGGCAGTTCTTCAAAGGGAATTTCAACGCCCATGTCGCCGCGGCCTATCATTATGCCGTCGCACTCAGTAAATATATCGAGTATGTTGTCGACGCCTGAGCGGTTTTCAATTTTTGCTATTATGTCAATATCCCCGCCGCCGTTTTTATTTAGGAAATCCTTGACTTCCACAAGATCGCTCTTGCGTGACACAAAAGAGCAGGCGAGAAAGTCAAGCTCGTTTTCAATGGCAAATTTCATGTCGGTTTTGTCATGCTCGCTGAGATAGGGCTGATTCAGCACCTTGTCCGGAAAGCTCATGCTCTTCCGGTCCGAAAGCTCTCCGCCGACTACGACGGTGCAGATTATATCGTTTCCGCGCACTTCTTCAACCCGGAAGGTCAATAGACCGTTGTTAAGCAGGATTGTGTCGCCGGCCTTCATTTCTTTCGGCAGGTTCTTGTAGCTGACTGATACTCTCTCGGCGCTGCCCTCCGCATCGTCGGAAGTGAATATGAACTTATCACCCTCGCGGAGAGCGACACTGCCTCCCTTAAAACTCTTTATTCTGTATTCGGGCCCCTTTGTGTCGAGCATGATGGCTATGGGAAGCCCGAGCCTTTCGCGGACGCGCTTTATGGCATCGACCCTTGCCTTGTGCTCCTCATGAGAACCGTGTGAAAAGTTCAGCCTCGCGACGTTCATGCCGGCCAGACACAGCTTTTCCAGCATCTCCTCGCTCTCACATGCAGGACCTATGGTGCAGACTATTTTTGTCTTTCTCATTGCTTTGCCCCCTTGACCCAACGGGTGAATCGATAATCTCACGCTTCTATTTTATACCTCAACGATGAGCGTGTAAAGACCGAGGCAGGTGAAATAAAAGTAAAAACCCTGTAATCGGTCCGATTACAGGGTTTGATACTGAGCGCGAAAAAAATCATCTGAAATACAGCACACCCACGATTCCCGACAGGATGATGGATACCACGACTCTTTCAAACCATACAACGAGATACTTCCAGAACGGGACCTTCATTTCGGAGGCGAGGAGGCAGGGTATGGAGCCGGCGAAGAATATTATTTCCGAGACCGAGGTTACGGCGATAACATATTTCGCGGCTGCGGGGAGCTTGGCGACTAGGACGTTGGGGACGAACATTTCGCCCAGCGTCACGGCCGCGGCCTTGGCAAGCTCAAGCGGGGCGGGGACGCCTATAAGGCTTATAAGATATGTAAAAGGATAGAAAATAAGTCCGACATAGTTGAATACCGGCGTCATCTTGACGAGCATAAAGGCGAGGAGTCCTATGGAAGCCATGCAGGGCGTAAGCACGAAGCACATCTTCATGCCGCCTACAAGGTTCTCCCAGATGCTCTTGAAAACGTTGCCGGACTTATAGGCCGCTTCCAGGCCTTCAAAAAAGGCGACTTTCAGGACGTTCTGGCCTTCAATGGGCAGCTCTGGCTTGCCGACTCCGTCGAAATAGGTGTCCTCCATTCTGGTGATGGGCCAAAGCCTAACGGTGACCGCGGTGACGGCAAAGCAGATAACGAGAGAGGACCAGAAGTAGAAGTTCCAGATATTCATAAACTGGGCGGTCTTCGCGACGATTATCATGAATGTAGCCGATACAGTCGAGAAGCCGGTCATGATTATAAAGGCTTCTTTCTTGGTGTATTTCGACTCCATATAGAGCTTGTTAGTGAGGTATATGGCCACGGAGAAGCTGCCGACAAAGGAGGCGACGGCGTCTATGGCCGACTTGCCGGGGGTCCTGAATATGGGGCGCATGATAGGTCTTACAAGGACTCCTACAAATTCAAGCACGCCGAAGCAGATTATGAAGGTGAGGAAAATGGAGCCTATGGGAACTATCATTGTAACCGCGATGACGACCTTCTGCCAGATGAAGGGCATCATGCCGGGGTCTGTGAGCCAGGCGGGGCCCACGTTGAAATAAGCGAGAAAGCAGACAGGGATGCCGAGGGTTCTCAGTATGGCCATAATAAGGCTCAGGGCGTCCTTCTTATAGCTTTTCTGCACCCAGGGAAGAATTCCGCCGATTATGGCTACCACAAGAGTGAAAAGAGGACCGAACCAGGGCATCAATGTGTTGATGAAGGTGATCAAATGGTCAAGCGGTATTGTGGATGTGCCTTTGATCGTGATGGGAGTGAAGAAAAGAAGAATGCCGAAAATGCTGAAGAACGCGAATTTGAATATGTTTGCTGCCGAGTAGATTTGCTTGTCCTGCGAATTGATTTCAGTCATAAAATTCCCCTCTAATTTAAAATAATTAACGTCATCCAGACGAAAGATGAACAAATTTAAGACAGAAAACCGCTGGGCGCAAAGCGTAAATATTTATCAATAAAATATTATCCATTTCGCATAAATACGCATAAATAAAATGTACAATGCTTTTTTATAAAAAACGGCACTGGATTTTTATTTTTAATAATATATTCACATTTTACGGATGTCAAATAGCAAATTATATATACATATTCAAGTGTATGCATAATTATTCACCGATAAAATGTGCAAGTAACACAATAAAAAATATAAGTTTAATGTTTATTTTGGTATACTTTTGAATAAAAAAGGATTATTGTGTGCTATATCGATTTAGCTAATTTGAAATTGCTGTAAGACTGACCCTGTTTTATGCCGGCGCGCTTTGAAAAATTGAAAGAGCAATAAAGCCGTGTGAATTTTATTACGCAATTATGAGAATATGATGAAAACTCTGTAACGAAAATGTTACAGAGTTCAAACGTCCCGAAAATTAAAATTGTAACAATAAAATGAAATATATGAATTTTTCGGCAATTCAGAAAATGGAAGTAAAACGCGGTGTTCAGCAAGGCGAGGGGGGCAAGGAAGGAACTTAAGACAACTTGGAAAGCGTTTTACGCATCCCAAATCTAAAGCGTGCCGGAAATTACTTCCGGCACGCTCGTTTTGAGATTGTCCTGCATAAAAAGACTAATCCTGTAAAGGAAAAAACGCTTTGCCCAAGGGGCGGTGAGCGAGCTTAAACATTCATGAAGCCGCAGGAGGGGCCGAGATGCTGTTTGCTTCCTCGCATGGGAGGCATCTTATTTCATCAGATCAAGCTCCTGAAGCGTCAGCGTGTTTTTGTCCTTGGCTATGCAGTGACAGGCCACAAAATGGTTCGGCGCTACCTCTACAAGAGGCGGCGTTCCCTTTTTGCATCCGTCGCCGCAGTAATTGCAGCGCTTCGCGAACCTGCATTCGTCGGGGGGCTCGATCGGTGAAGTGATCTCGCCGCGAAGCTGGATTCTTTCCTTGTTGCCGCCGACCTTAGGAACGAGCACCGCGGACAGCAAAGCCTTCGTATAAGGGTGCAGCGGGTTTCTGAAAAGCTCGTCTGAAGGGGCCTTTTCCACCGTCTGCCCCATATACATCACCATGATTTCGTCCGAGAAATAGTTTACCACCGCAAGATCGTGGGTGATGAAAATATACGTCAGGCCTCTCTCGCGCTGAAGGGTTTTCAAAAGGTTCAATATCTGCGCCTGTATTGAAACGTCCAGCGATGAAACCGGCTCGTCGCAAACGATAAACTTCGGGTTGACTGCAAGCGCGCGGGCTATGCCTATCCTCTGGCGGCGGCCGCCGTCCAGCTCATGCGGGTATGTGTTTATAAGGCGCTCCGCAAGGCCCACGGTTTCCATCAGCTCCACGACGCGGTTTTCGATGTCCGCCCTTGAGGCGCCCGGCATTATTTTGTTGAATATGAGCGGTTCGGAAATTATGTCAAGCACTGTTTTCCTCGGATTAAGAGAAGAGTAGGGGTCCTGGAAAACAATCTGTATATCCTTCCGCAGCTCCTTCATTTTCCGTTTATTCAGCTTGCAGATATCGACGCCTTCAAAAAGCACCTCGCCCTCGGTGGGTTCAAGCAGCCTTATGACGCAGCGGCCCAGCGTGGACTTTCCGCAGCCCGATTCGCCCACAACGCCAAGAGTCTTTCCCTTTTCTATCGAGAACTGCACGTCGTCGACCGCGTGCACGTAACCTCTGGCGGTTTTAAAGTATTTTTTTAGGTTCCGGACTTCAAGAAACGTGTTGCTCATCGCCTTGCCTCCTCTTGATCCTGAAGCTCGGATCTTCATATCTGGTGCAGAGAATGGTGTGCGTTTCGCTGACCTTGCGCGGCTCGACACGTTTGGCGCTGCAGGCTTCCGTCGCATATTTGCAGCGCGGCGCAAATGCGCAGCCCAGAGGCAGCTTTGTAGGATCAGGCATCAGCCCGGGGATAGGCTCCAACTCGGCCTCCCTGTTTTCAAGGTTCGGCAGAGAATTGAAAAGACCTTCCGTGTAGGGATGCATGGTTTCGTTGAACACGTCCTCAAGCGTTCCGGATTCCACGATACGGCCGGCGTACATAACGGCTACCTCGTCGCACATTTTGGCAACGACACCGAGATCGTGGGTTATCATCACGAGGGCGGTGTTAAACTTCTTTTTGAGATCGTTCATCATGTCCAGCACCTGCGCCTGTATGGTGACGTCGAGCGCGGTTGTGGGTTCGTCCGCAATAAGGACGTGCGGGCTGCAGGCAAGCGCTATCGCGATAACCACACGCTGCTTCATGCCGCCCGAAAACTGGTGCGGAAACTCAGAAGCGCGCTCGCCGGGGATGCCGACAAGCTCAAGCATTTCCACAGCGCGTTCGTAGGCTTTTGCCTTCGAAACGTTCTCGTGCAGCCGAACGCTTTCCGCTATCTGGTCGCCTACCCTCATGACCGGGTTGAGCGCGGTCATCGGGTCCTGGAATATCATGGACACGTCCTTTCCGCGGACCTTCTTAAGCTGATTCTGCTTCAATTCCAGGATGTTGTAGCCGCATACATTTATTGTCCCGTTTTTGATAACGCCGGGAGGGTCAGGGACAAGATTCATTATGGAAAGCGCCGTAGTCGTTTTTCCTGCGCCGGTCTCGCCCACGAGGCCGATGGCCCGCCCTTTTCTAAGGCTGAAACTGATATCGTTGACGGCCTCGACGGTTTCTTTTTTAAGAACGTAATGCACCACAAGGTTTTTTACGTCAAGCACGATATCGCTTTCAGCCGCGAGGCCGTTGTTTGTAATATTTTCGTTGCCCATAGTTTTCCCCTTACTTTTTCAGCCGCGGGTCTAACGCGTCGCGCAGTCCGTCGCCGAGCATGGCAAATGAGAAGGTGGTAAGAACTATAAATAGACCCGGAAAGACTGTTATAAACGGAGCCGCTTTAATAAAGTTGCGTCCGGACGATACCAGAGAGCCGAGTTCCGGCAGAGGCACCTTGACTCCGAAGCCGATGAAGCTGAGACTGGCTATCTCCAGAATTGCTGTGCCCATTCTTGATGTCAAAGTCACTATTAAGGGAGAGAGCGCATTCGGAAGGGCCTGGGTGAAGACTATCCTGAAGTTTGACATTCCTATGGCCTGCGCCGCCTCGACGTATTCGTTGCCCCTTACCGTGAGCACGGACGCCCTCGACATGCGCACAAACATGGGGGACGCCGTTATTCCGATGGCGAGCAGAAGATTCAATGTGCTGCTCCCCAGTACGCTTACTATGACCATTCCGAGAAGAATCGTAGGCACCGAAGACATGATGTCTGTCGTGCGCATGATTATAGTATCGACCCTGCCGCCGAAAAAGCCTGCCAAAGACCCCAGAAAGGTGCCGAGGATAAAGGCCATGATGACAGCCCCGATTGCAAGCGAATAAGAGTACCGCAGCCCGTAAATAACCCTCAAAAACAAGTCGCGGCCCATTTCGTCGGTGCCGAACCAGTGTTCAGCGCTGGGAGGCTGCAGGCGCTGGACGGGATTCATTTTCGTAACCTGCTCGTAGCTGATGAAAAAGATTCCCCAGAGCATGGTCAGAAACAAGATGGCGAGTACAATCATGCCGAGAACGGCTCCGGGATTGGTGCGAATCCTTTGCCATATCTCCGACAACAGGCCTTTCCGGTCGTATTTCTGGGAAATAAGGATTTGAGAAGATTTTTTGCTCATGTCGCCTTCCTCCTTTTTGCGGGAGCGAACCTGGCTCTTATTCTCGGATCCACCAGCGCGTATAACAGGTCGACTATTAGAAGCATGGTGATAAAGAGAATCAGGGTCAATATTATTCCGCCGCAGGCAAGAGGCGTGTCGCGCCGGTTGATAGCCTCAATGGTAAGCTGTCCGATTCCCGGCCACGCGAAGACGGTCTCTATAACAACAGAGCCGGCGAGCGAGAAGGCGAGCATCATGCCAACCTGCGTTATTATCGGTATTAGCGCGTTGCCCAGAGCGTGCTTTATTATGATCATCACTTCGGAGACGCCCTTGGCGCGCGCGGTTCGCAGATAGTCCTGTCTCAGCACCTCGAGCATTGCTGATCTTGTCTGTCTGGTAGTCGAAGCGGACATCATAAAGCCTGACGTCACGGCGGGCAGGACATAGCTGGCCAGTGTTCCGTTATAGCTTGCGGGAAAAATTTTAATATAGTACGAAAATGCAAACAGCAATAAAAGACCCGTCCAAAACGACGGCATCGATATGCCTAGAAGCGCAATCCCCGTGGTCAGGTTGTCCCATATGGTCCCGGAGTGTAAAGCGGCGAAAATTCCGAGAGGAAGGGCTATCGCAACGCCTATGCACAGGGAAACGAGAGCAAGGCGCAGAGTCATGGGGAACCTTGAGGTATACAGATTCCATACGGACAGGCCGTTAACCTGTGATTTGCCCAAATCTCCCTTGACTAAACCCAGCATGTATTTGCCGTAACGGTATATCATCGGCTTGTCAAGGTCGTATTGCGCCTTGAGCTCGTCGATGTCCTTCTGAGTCATCTCGCTCGTTATCATTGAGTCAACGACGGTGCCGGGAGCCAGATCCATCAGCGCATATATGATGAACGAAACGCATATTATCGTGGGAATAAGCCAAAGGATGCGCTTGATCGAGTAAATTAACATTATGTCATTACCTTACCCTTTCAACTGTTCTTGCCGATTCTTTCTCAAGAGTGAAGAACGGCGCAAGGCATTCGTTGAGAAGACTGTCTCGCGCCGCCCTATTCAAATAGCAGTATATTTATTGATAAAAATGGATCACCTTTTTTGCGGTTTCACCGCTTCTATTGTATGACTTTGAACATATGGCTGAAATCGTGGTTGAGGCTCGAATAGACTCCTATGCCGCCGACTCCCTTCTGAGATACAAGCACATATGTCATGTTGAATATCGGGATATACGGCACGTCCTGCGCCACGAGCGCCTGGACCTGCTTGTAAAGCGCCTCGCGCTCCTTGGCGTCAATCGTTATGGCCGCCTTGTCGAGCAATTCCGTAACCTTGGGGTTGCTGTAATTCGCCTTGTTGCCGACCATGTTGGGGTAAACGAGAGTTCTGACGGAAGAAGCGGAGAAGGACCAGGAGGATGAGTAAACTATAATCTGATGCTTTTTGCCGCCGACCGGAGTGTATGCGGATAGTCCAGCGGGGTCGGTCTGATATATTTTTATCTTTATTCCGATCGCTTTAAGGTTTTCCTGTATAATCTGCGCGTTCTTGATATGGTCGTCAATTGCGCTGACTATCTCTATTTCCTGACCCTTGTAACTCGACTTGGCGAGGTACTCCTTTGCTTTTGTAAGGTCGTACGGTATCAAAGGAATGTCGTTGTTTTTGAATTCGGTGGCGTAGCCCCAGAAGGTTCCGGATTTGGGAGCCACGGCGTAGCCGTTTCTGGTGCCGGCAATCATGTCTTCCCTCTTTATGGCGTAGGCAACTGCCATTCTGAAGTTGATGTCGGACATAAGAGGATCAAGCATATTGAAGCCGATATATGCGGTGTTGTTGAGCGTTATGGGAACGCACTCATATTTGGGGTTTTTCTCGAGATCAGGCAGATAAATGGGAAGCAGTCCCATTACGCTGTCAAGCTCGCCGTTTTCAAGCGCTATGAGCTGCGCGCTCTGCTCGGCTATATTCTTGAAGTGGAGCTTTTCGGTGTAAGCTTTCACGCCCCAGTACTTGTCGTTGCGGGCAAAGTCGATCTGCTGATTGACCACCAGCTTTTCGACTTTATAGGGACCGGTGCCGATCCATGTGCCGTTTTTCGGGTCGGCTGTGACGGCTTTCCTGCTTATAATACTGGTGGCGGGCGAAGAAAGCTCTTCAAGATAATCGAAATTGACAGCCTTGTATGTAAGAGCTATTTCATAGTCGCCAACGACCTTATACGATTCAATTTTGCTCCATCTGTCAAAAGCCTGGGTGCCTTTGGATGTTTTTCCTCTTTCAAGTGTAAAGACTACGTCGTCGGCAGTAAATTTTTCGCCGTTATGGAAAGTGACGTCGTTGCGAAGCTTAAAGGTTATCGTCTTGTAGTCGGTGGTTTTCCATTCGGTTGCAAGCGCCGGTATGTACTTTCCCTCCGGGGTGAGCTTGACGAGAGAGTCGTAAATATTGTTGCAGATCCAGGCTACCTGCGGCGTATAGAAAGCTGGGTTGCCGGGGTCGATTACAGAACAGGGTAATGCGTAAATGGACATTTCCTTAGCGAGTTTGGCGCCTGCCGGAGGCGTCGCCAGGTTTACTTGCTTGGATGCAGCGGCGCTTGGTTTGGCGCTGGGGGCAGGGGTCGCTGTGGTTCCCCCTCCGCCGCCGGCGCAGCCGGCCAGAGTGGAGAGGACAAGAAGCACGCAGAGAATGACATAAACCATACGTTTTGTTCTTTTCATATTTCGACCTCCTTTTTTTGTGAAAGCACAAAAAAGTAATGTAAACATAGTGCTTTGCACCTATCTTTATAATATGTTAACATAGTTTGCGGCATCTTGGATATTGACAGATATTACAAATATGAAATGCAAAATACTATCACATATTACAACAACGCCTTGGATATTTCGATATTTATTGTTAATTATCCATATTATGCATGGTGCATATCAAAAATTTTACAACCCGGCCGCGAGCGTGCCCTGCTGCGGGTGAATACTGTGTTACAGTTAAGCGAGAAGAGACGGCTTGCCGCAAGCTCTGCGGTAAACGCCCTTCCGCTTCCTTTTTTTGAATGCTTCGTCTTGGCTCCGGGCATTAGAAGGGGCTACCGGGCTGCCTTCTTCCGCCGCGCGGAGGCAATTTATAAAATATTCGCTCACGTCGAATCGGGCTCGGGGCGGCTTTTGTCATGGGGCCGCCTGGTGGCGGGGTTGTCTGTGCCCATGCAGGAAAAAGCGTTTACGGTCGCACGCTTACAGCGAGAATGGTGCTTATTAAAACCATTCCCCCCCGGCATACAGATTCTTCAAAATTCCAGAAATATCGATAAAAATCGAGCAAATTTGCACGCCAGCCATAATTTGCAGACGATTTTGAGTTGTAATGTCGGGTAAATTGATATATAATACACTAATAAGCCAAAAGTATAATATATATAAATTGTATTTTGTGCTTTTATCATTTTTTACGGGGATTTGTTATGAAGGGTATTGTATTGGCCGGCGGTTCCGGAACGAGGCTGTATCCGTTGACGATGGTCACTTCCAAGCAGCTCCTTCCCATTTACGATAAACCAATGATTTATTATCCCATATCGACTTTGATGCTTGCGGGGATAAACGATATTCTTATTATATCCACCCCTCATGATCTGCCTAATTTCAAAAACCTTTTGGGAGACGGCAGCCGATACGGGATAAGGTTTACATATGCCGAACAGCCGAGTCCTGACGGATTGGCGCAGGCTTTCATCATAGGGGAGTCTTTTATCGGCGGAGAAGGCTGCTCTTTGATCCTGGGCGATAACATTTTTTACGGCGCAGGACTCGGAGACTGTCTGAGACGGGCGATAAGCAATAAGAAGGGAGCCACCGTTTTCGGCTATTACGTCGATAATCCCGAGCGTTTCGGCGTGGTTGAGCTGGACAGGGACGGAAGGGCGCTGACTCTCGAGGAAAAACCGAAAGCACCCAGGTCAAATTACGCGGTCACGGGTCTCTATTTTTATGACAGCAGGGTATGCGAATATGCGAAAAAACTAAAACCATCCGCCCGCGGGGAGCTTGAAATTACAGACCTCAACCGCATTTATCTAGAGCAAAATGAATTGAACGTAATTACTCTGGGCAGAGGCTACGCGTGGCTCGACACCGGAACCGTCGACTCTATGATGGAGGCTTCCGAATTTGTAAAGGTGATAGAGAACCGCCAGGGAATCAAAATCGCGGCTCTTGAGGAAATAGCGTACCGGAACAGGTGGATATCGAAGGAGACCTTGCTTGAATCCGCGAAATTATATGAAAAGACATCCTACGGCGCGCATCTCCGTAATGTCGCGGAGGGCAGGTTTATATGACTGTATTCATTACGGGCGGCGCCGGATTCATTGGCGGTAATTTTGTTCACTACATAAAGAGAAAATATCCGTCATACCGCGTTGTATGCCTGGACTGCCTTACTTATGCGGGCAATATTAAAACGCTGGACCCTTTTATAAATGACGCGGATTTCCACTTCAGCAATACTGATATTACCAGCAGAGCTGACGTTTGCAGGCTTTTTGAGGAAGAGCGGCCCGATATAATAGTCAATTTCGCCGCCGAAAGTCACGTTGACCGTTCCATAGAGAATCCGGAAATATTTCTTAAAACAAATATCATGGGCACCCAGGTATTGCTGGATGCCTGTGTGAAGTACGGAATAAAGAGATATCATCAGGTTTCTACGGACGAGGTGTACGGAGACCTGCCTCTCGAAAGGCCCGATTTGTTTTTTACGGAGCAGACTCCGCTGCATACTTCGTCGCCATATTCTGCGTCAAAAGCCGCGGCGGACCTGCTTGTGCAGGCCTATGTCAGAACCTACGGGATTCCCGCGACGATTTCAAGATGCTCAAACAACTACGGTCCCTATCATTTCCCTGAAAAGCTTATTCCGCTCATGATCATAAACGCGCTGAGCGACAAAGCCCTGCCGGTATACGGAGAGGGCAAAAACGTAAGGGATTGGCTTTATGTGGAGGATCACTGCAGCGCTATCGATTTGATAATCCACAAGGGGACTCCCGGGGAAATTTACAATGTCGGCGGGCACAACGAGCGCACAAACCTTGAGGTCGTTAAAACAATAGTCGGCATTCTCGGGAAAAGCGAAGATCTCATTACCTTCGTCAAGGACCGCAAAGGACATGACCTTCGTTATGCAATAGACCCGTCCAAAATCGAAAACGAGCTGGGCTGGAAACCGAAAACCGTCTTTGAGGACGGCATTAAAAAGACAATCTCCTGGTATCTTGACAACAAAGAATGGTGGCAGGAGATCATAAACGGGGAATATAAAAACTATTACGAAAAGATGTATGGGAATCGGTGAGACAATGGCAAACAGCTTAAAAAATATTGTTAAATACCGCTGGCTTATACAGCAGCTTGTCGGGAGAGATCTGAAAGTCAAATACAAACGCTCATATCTGGGTTATTTATGGAGCCTGCTCAACCCGCTTCTTATGATGATCGTAATTTCTACTGTTTTCTCATATGTTTTTCGATATTCGATAGAAAATTTCCCTATTTACCTGCTTTGCGGCTCCGTGATGTTCAACTATTTCTCCGAGTCTACAAATATGGCCATGACGTCGGTAATCCAGGGCTCTGGGCTTATTAAAAAGGTTTATGTGCCCAAATATATCCTGCCCCTGTCCAGGATAATTTCCAGCTTTGTGAACCTCGGATTTTCGCTTCTCGCCGTAGTTATCATGCTTTTTATAACCCGCACGCCGATCCGTTGGACGATAGTCATGTTTCCCATACCTATAATATACCTGTTTTTCATCAGCCTGGGCGTAGGTCTCTTTCTGTGCGTGCTCGCCACATATTTCCGGGATGCGATCTATTTGTATACGATATTCCTGCAGGCTCTTATGTATTTTACGCCCCTGTTTTACCCTGTCAGTGTTTTGCCGGAGAAGATCCAGTTCATTATCAAGTTCAACCCCATGTACCATATAATAACTTTTTTCAGAGACGTCGTTTTATACGGCAATGTCCCTTCCGTGAGAGACAATGTCGTTTGCATCGGGTTTGCGGTTCTGTCAATGCTTGTCGGAACATACTTTTTCAGGAAGCATCAGAAGAATTTCCTGCTTTATATTTGAGGTATATTTATGCCGATAGCCGTGAATGTAAATAATCTTTCTATGAAATTCAATCTTGCGCGGGAAAAAACCGACAGCTTAAAAGAATATTTTGTAAAGATGCTCAGAAGACAGCTCATGTACGACGAGTTCTACGCGCTCAGGCACGTCAGCATCAGCGTTGAAAAGGGGACGTGCCTCGGGATACTGGGCTCCAACGGTTCGGGAAAGAGCACGCTCTTAAAATGCATAGCGGGCATTTATCCGCCGAGCGAGGGGACGGTCACGATTTCGGGCTCTATTGCGCCTCTTATCGAGCTCGGAGCGGGTTTTGATCCCGAGCTGACCGCGAGAGAGAACGTTTATCTTAACGGTGCGGTAATGGGCTTTGAAAAGGAATTTATTCGCGAAAAGTATGATGAAATCGTTGGGTTTTCAGAGCTGCACGATTTTATGGACGTGCCTGTAAAAAACTTTTCTTCAGGAATGGCGGCCCGCCTGGGATTTTCGATAGCTACGCTGGTAAAGCCTGAAATACTTATTATAGACGAGGTTCTCGGCGTCGGAGACTCTGCTTTTCAAAAAAAATGCGCCGCTAAAATGGAGGAACTCAGAAGCGGAGGGACCACGATGCTATTTGTTTCCCATTCGCTCCCGCAGCTGAAGAATCTGTGCAACAAGGCAGTCTGGCTGCGCCGCGGCGAAATCGTGATGGACGGTGATGCGGAAGATGTGTGCGGCGAATATGAAAAATGGTCGGAGTCCCACACCGCGTTCGAATGATACAGAGTATCCCCTTATCTCGGTCATTGTACTTGTATACAGGAACGGCCGGCATCTTTTCGAAACGATCTCCAGCATACTCGAGCAGGATTATCCGAAAATGGAGCTTATTGTTTCGGACGACGCTTCCGGCGCCCTGGACAGGGATTCGATTTCGGAGTATATCGAGAAAAATAAAAAGCCGAACCTTGTTTCCTATCTTATAAACGAAAACAAACGCAATCTCGGCACCGTCGCGCACGCAAATTTTGCCGTTTCCCTAACAGGAGGAGAATTTATAAGATTTGCGGCCTGCGGGGACGGCTTTTTCGGAAAGGACGCTTTGACCAGGCTTTATTTGTTTGCGGAAAAACATAAGGTTCCGGTCGTGACATCCAAATCGGGCGTGTGCAGCCATGGCTTTTCCAGGATATATTATTACTTTCCGGACAGCCGGAGGGTTAATGTCATAAACAGAAGAAAACCGGCGGATTTGTATAAAGTTATCGCTGTTTCAAACATTATCAGCTCGGCCGGAACGCTTTACAGGAGGAGTTTTTTTTCGGAAAACGGAGGCTTTAATGAGGCCTACAGGTATCTGGAGGATCTGCCGACCTGGCTTAGGCTGCTCAGGAACGGCATACCCATACCCTGTCTCGAAGAAGCGACGACTTATTATGCTGTGGACGGGGTCAGCTCCAGGGACGGAAACGCCTTCAAGTCAGAGCTTCTCAGGCCCGACTTGATTAAATGCTATGAGGAGGAAATTCTTCCTTATCTTGAGCGCTTTAGTTTTATCAAGAGAAAAATGATAAGGTATCAGTATGACAAGCTGAAATCTTTCGGGTCTATGAGCCGATTTGCAAAAGTCAGATTCTTCCTTGTCTATTTCCCTTTTGAAATATACGGCAAAGCCAAGTCTTTGTTGAAGAGGCTTCTGAAATCGGTAAAAAGATAGGTGAAGTTATGAAAGAATATCCCCTGTTCACCATTGGCATGGTGGCATACAAGAATTACAGATATATATACGACGCCATCGAATCGGTCCTGATGCAGGACTATCCCAATATCGAGCTTATCGTTTCAAACGACGGTTCGGACGATTTCAACGAGGACGAACTGATTGCCTATTTTAACAAAAACAGGACCGAAAACATAAGCAAGATAATCATCAATAACAACGAGCGCAATATGGGCACCTGCAGGCATCTGAACAAGGTGAAATCGATGTCGCAGGGTAAATATATAATGTTTCTCGCTGCGGACGACGCGCTGTACGACACAAAATCCATTTCCAATATCGTGCAGGCTTTTGCGGAAAACAGCGAACCGTATGCCGTCTGCGGAAACTGCGGAATGTATGACGTAGAGCTTAAGGATTACTCGGAAATAGTTCCGAGAAAGGAAGTGAGGGACAAGCTGCTCGCGCTCTCTCCCATGGAGCTTTACAGGGAAATTTCGACCGACATGTTCATCCCCACGGCGGCGACCACATACGCCGCAAAAGCCTTTGAAGACTTCGGTGATTTTGACGAGCGTGTATTTCTCATTGAGGACTGGGCCTTCTTTTTGAAGATGCTGAGAAGCGGTCATAAGCCCTGCTATGTCGATGTGCTCGTATCAAAGCACAGGGACGGCGGCATATGCCACGGCAACGAATCCGGAGTATCCGAAGGCGCAAAGCTTTTCCATAAAGACGAAATGGCAATTATGGAAATAGAGCTTCTTCCTTTTGAAAAAGAGCTGGGCAAATCTCTGCACAAAAAGCTGGTCAGAAGATACAAATATCTTAAGACGACTTGGTTTTCAAAATATGAAATGCAGGAAGCCACGACGGGAGAAAAAATAAGGTTTTATATTAAAAACGGCGGTCCTGTATTATTGACAGCCCTATCGCGTATCAGGCATCATTTCCTCAACAGGATTCTCAATTCGTTTGCAGATTACAGGTTCGTATGGAAAATACTCGTGCTATGTCTCTTGTATTATCTTGATTTTTCAAAAGTTCTCGGCCCCAAATACGCCCGCTTTGCAAGCGTGTTGTTTGGAGCCGCTGCCCTTATATACGGTCTGGCCTTTATTGCGTCAGTCGTAATTAAGGAGCTGTACAGGCTGTACCTACCTTTTAAGAAGTTGCTGAAAAAGCTTTTCCGGGAGTAAAATATGAATGTATTTCCATATCAAAATGAGCTTAAGACGCTCTGGGACAGGTTTGTGTCGGAAAACTCTGTCAACGGCACCTTTTTGCATTCGAGAAGATTTCTTGAGTACCACGGGCCGGAAAAATTCATGGACTGCTCGGTTTTGATAGGCACCGCAAAATCGGACATTTGGGCGGTCGTCCCGGCCTGCAGAAGCCTAAGCGACGGGAAAGTTACCTTTTTCTCGCATCCGGGCAGCACTTACGGCGGCATAGTAGCCGAAAAAATAAGATATAACCTCGAGGATATGACGGCCATAATTGACGCTCTTGAGGATTATATAAAGTCAAACGGATTTGAAAAAGCCGTGCTTAAGCTGACGCCGGACATCTTTTCGGCCGCCTCGACGGATCTGCATCAGTATCTTTTGACTTATCGGGGCTTTTCCCATTATTCCGAGCTGAGTGCATATATAGATTATCCGTCATACGGCAGCGACATACTGGGGCACATGAACAACGCCAGAAGGCGCAAGCTTAAGAAGTGCCTCGAGCAGAACCTGCGCTTTGAAATGATTTCTTTGGATAAGGACGTAGCCGAATTCTATGAAATTTTGAAGGAAAACCTTGAAAAGCACGGCGCAAAACCCGTTCACACCCTTGACGAGCTGCTTGACTTTAAGAACGGTCGGCTTCCCGATATCGTGGACTTTTACGGGGTGTTTCTAGGAGACCGGATGATAGCTGGAGCGATGAGCTTTAATTTCAGGGAGAGAAACGTGCTGCACATTCAGTACAGCGGAGCGCTTCAGGAGTACAACAAGCTGACCCCCATGTCGTTTTTGTTTTATAATTTGATAAAAAGCGGAATGGAGCGAGGCTTCTCCAGGCTGTCCTGGGGGATATCGACGGAAAAACAAGGAAAGATCCTGAATTTAAATCTTGCCCAGACAAAGGAATCCTACGGAAGCGTTTTCACGCTTAACCGTACTTTTTACAAGGAATATTGAGCTGGTGAAAACATGAAGGAATACGGCGGCTACCTGCCTTTGGAACTGCCCAGAAAAAGAGAATATTTTTCGGAAAACAAGCATGACTTCATAAGGCTGAATTGCGGCCGGTCCGCTATTTATTGCGCCCTGAGGGACGCGAAACCTTCAAAAGTCTATATACCGTACTACAACTGCGCCACGGTCGAGGAGCCATTTGTCAGGCTCGGGATACCGTATAGCTTCTATAAAATAGACCGGGATTTCCTGCCTGTGGACGTGGCTCTTAAGGACAATGAATATCTCCTGTACGTCAATTACTACGGAATTGCTGACAGCGAAAAAATAAGCCTTGTGCTGAACAGGTACGGGCGTGTGTTCTTCGATAATACCCAGGCCTTCTTTGCCGATCCTGTCGAGGATGCCTACAATATATATTCCTGCAGAAAATTCTTCGGCGTGAGCGACGGGGCCTACCTGTTGAAAAGAGGCATAAAGCCGATAGAGCTTCCGCAGGATTCTTCTTGTGAAAGAATGCTCTTTACAATGAAATGCATAGAGCAAACGACCAACGACGCATACAGGGAGCATTTGGAGAACGAGGCGGTTTTCGCGAAAGAGCCGATGCTTATGTCGCGCCTGACGCAGAGGATACTCTCGTCCGTCGATTATCCGTCGGTCCGGAGGCAGAGATACAGGAATTTTCTGTGCCTGCATAAAATTCTGGGCGGGAAAAACCTTCTTGCCGTCAACATTGAAAGTCGGACTCCCGTTGCCTACCCGCTGCTCATAAAAAACGACGGCTTGAGGCGGAGGCTGATAGAAAAAAAGGTCTATGTGCCCTGCTGGTGGAAGCATGTCATGGATAAAACCGAGCCCGCAGACTGCGAATACGAGCTTTCGCGCTATCTGCTACCTCTGCCCATAGACCAGAGATATTCAGTTGGTGACATGGAGGAGCTGGCGGAGATTGTTTTGGAAAGCGCGGTGGAATCATGAGAGAGATTATTTTTTCAGGTGAAAAGGAGCTTGGCTGCTGGTGTCTTAAATCCATTCAAAAGAGCTTTGACAGGATATATATTCTTGACAACGGGGACAAGGCCGTTCTGGCCCTTAAACGTCCGCAGGACACGCTGATTAAAGAATTCGATGAGGCAGACTGTCCCTATGTTTTTTTAGGCGGGCATTCCCCTCTCATCAAAAAAGAGGCGCTTGAGAAAAAAACCTACATTAATATCCACGGAGCGCTGCTTCCGAGATTTAGAGGGATGCATTCCATATTCTGGGCCATAATGAACTTTGAGGAAGAGGTCGGGATGACGGTTCACCTGGTGGACGAATATATGGATTCCGGAGATATAATACACCAGTTCAGATTTGCCTATAAAGAGCAGCCTATGCGGGAAATATTCAAGATGTTTTATGAACGCATATATAATGAGCTTGACTGTGTTTTGGCGGACTATCTGGACGGGAAAATAACCCCGACCCCGCAGAACAAGGAAGAAGCTCTTTGGGGATGCAGGCGCAACCTGGACGACTGCCTTATAGATTTCAACTGGGATAACAGAATAATAAACCGTTTTTTCAAGGCGCTAACAGAGCCTTACCCCCTGCCCAGAATCCTGGTTAGGGGCAAAATTTACGAGGTTATAGACTATAAGCTGGTTTCCAGGGAGTATTTTGTAACCGTGGGACGATGCCTGAACGTAGACGAGGAAGGCGCCTGGATCAAGACTAAAGAGGGTTTTCTCGTAGTGAACAAATTGCGCGACGTCGAGGATAACAAAATAGTTTATGCGAGGGACACAATACCCATCGGTTATCGTTTCAAAAGCAGGATGTAAGCATGAAAAACGTAAAAACGATTAATTTCAGAAATATAGGAGACGAATCCGGCTACCTTACGCCCATTGAAGCCGAACGCGACATACCGTTCGGCATAAAACGCGTTTATTATATCACCGGCGTGAGAAGCGGCGAGCGGAGAGGCTTCCACTCGCACAGGGATCTGCATCAGCTGCTGATATGCGTCTCTGGATCGGTAAAAATACTTGTTAAAACTCCCTTCGAGGAAAAAATTATAATTCTGGACAAGCCTTATGAGGGCCTGTATATCGGGCCTATGATATGGCGGGAAATGTTCGACTTTTCCGAGGGCAGCGCGCTTGTGGTTTTGGCGTCGGAGCATTATTCGGAAGACGACTACATCAGAGATTATCCGCAATATGAAAAGGAAGCGAGAGAGTACTGGTCCAAGCGGAGCTGAACGCGTGCTGCGGATTGAAAAAACATACGATAAGGAATTGAGGCCGAATGAAGTTGAATAGGATGAATTTCAGCCGATTTATCTATTTTAAGGAATTATCGGAAGAATTACTGAAGCTCGACAAGAGAATATTGAAGGGAAAAGCGCCGGAAATAATAAAAGAGCTGGATTTTCAGGCCGAACGCATATTTCGAAGGCAAAAAGGCGGATTTTGGGACATTACGGATGGGGACAAGGTTTTTATAGGCTTTCTGAAAGAGCTTGCCCGCTCTCTTCAGAGCGGAAATCCATGCAATTCCGTCGAAGAACTGCTCAGAAAGGCGGAGTCGCTGCGTGAGGAGAGGTTGAAAATAGTTTTTCTGGCACAGGAGAGCGTATGCTGGCCGTCGCTGGAGAGCTTTTACCATTCCTGCGTCAAAGATGAGCGGTTCAATACCGATTTGGTATATGTTCCGTTTGAACACGCCAACTCGAACTCCGATGTCGATTATTTCAAGGCCTATACCGAAGAGCTCAAGCTGCCGATAATAAGGCACAATGAATACAGCGTTTCGGAGGAGAGCCCCGATCTCGCCGTTTTCGTCAAGCCATATGACTGTATACCTATTCAATATCATATTGACGCCATCCATAAGGTCGTGGAGCGGTCGGTATATATAAGATACGGCTTTGAGATAGCCGACTACAACGTCGATCTGCATTTCAAGCTGCCGCTCGAGCATAAGGCCTGGCGTTTCATAGCCTACGGAAAGCTTGTCAAAGAGCTTGCCGCCAAACACGGATACAGAAACGGGGAAAATGTCGCCGTCTGGGGACATCCCAGAGCCGATATGTATAGAGATTTGCCGGAAAAGAAAAAAACGCTGCCCAAGGAACTGACGGAGAAAATAAAAAACCGGAAAACAGTGCTCTGGAACACGCAGCATACGATAATGCCCGGATTTGGAGCCGGAACATACTTTCAGTGGAAAGATGAGATTTTCAAATACTTTAAGGACAATCAGGATATGTTTCTGCTTTGGAGGCCTCATCCGCTTATGTTCGGCGCCATAGTGAACAACGGTTTTATGACCAGGGAGGAGTTGGACGCCTTTGTCAGAGAACTTTCCGCGGAGGACAACATATTAGTAGACCAGAGCACAGATTACAGAAACGCTTTCTACGCTTCAGACGCCATCGTTACCGACGGGACCGCTTTCTTCCTTGAGTACCTCTATACGGGAAACCCTCTTCTTTACACGCCGAAAAAAGGCGGAGGCAGCATCTACAACGCGGAAGAGATTATGAAAGGCCTCTATGTGGCCCGCGAACCGAACGATGTAAAAAACTTTTTGGACATGGTAAGGGAAGGGCGGGACCCCATGAAAGATGAGAGGGATAAGCTGAAGAACGAGCTTTTATATGTGCCCGAGAATAAGAGCGTCGGACAGAATATAGTCGACAATATCGCAAAGGAACTGACAGAAGAAGAAAAGAGGAAGGCCACATCCTTTTTTGAGGGTTTAAGATGAAAAAATACAAAATCGGTTATATCCCGGGCACATTCGACTTGTTTCACATCGGACATCTAAATCTTATCAGAAATGCGCGGCAGTACTGCGACAAACTGATTTGCGCCGTCTCAACGGACGAGGTTGTCGAATCCCACAAAAACAAAAGGCCCGTCATACCCTTTGAAGAAAGAATAGAAATCGTCCGCGCCATACGCTATGTGGACGAGGCGGTGCCCCAGACGAATCAGGACAAATACGCGCAGTGGAAGGAATACGGCTTCGACGCGATATTTGGGGGAAGCGACCTTCTCGGCACTCCGAAATGGCTTGCTTATGAGGCCGAGCTAAAGCCTGAGGGAGTAGACTTCATATATTTCGAGTACACAAAAACCACCTCGTCCACACTTATTACTAAAGTTCTGAAAACCTTGGGGGAATAGGCATGGCAAACGGCGTTTTGGAATATAACGAGAAACAGCTTGTGCTTCAGGCAAAAATGGGAATTAGGGGAAAATATAAAATATATCCCGAACGTATTTATTTGAACCTTACGAACAGATGCAACTTATACTGCGTCATGTGTTCCCACACCTCAAAGGATTATAAAAACAAGACCTACGATGACGCCCTGCCCTTCAGCACTACGCTTGAAGACATAAAGCGCCTGTTCGAGGGCGGAAATTTCCCGGACGAGCTGCGGCAAAAGCCGATAGAGTTCTGTTCGTTCTCGGGAGAAACATTTTTGAATGTCAATATTTATGAAATATTCAGGTACATAAAAGAAGAGTTGCCCTGCTCGAGAATTGCGGTTACATCAAACGGAACTATACCGCCCGTGCGGGACGACATAGTAAAGTATATCGACAAGCTTGCGTTTTCGGTGGACGGCAGCACAAAGGAAACCTATGAGGCCATAAGGACTCCCGCCAGCTTTGAAAAGGCAAAAGCCGCGATGGCAAGATGGTATGAGGCAAAGCTGAAGCACGAAAGCGAAATAAGCTTCGGCTTCAATGTATGCCTGAGCGGGCTTAACATCCGAGAGCTGCCGGGCATCGTCAGGCTTGCGCACGAACTGTGCAGGGTCGAAAACGTTTACTGCCAGCCGCTGATTACATACGATAAAACCAAAGAGCTTAAAAAATACGAGCTGAACAATATAGATGTCAGGGAAGCGAGGAAGTACCTTGAGGAAGCGGTGAACGCGGCAAGGGATTTAGGCGTTAGGCTCGATATTCAGCAATCCATATGGGATCTGTTGGACGACTCCAAGATAACGGAAAACAACAAGCTCGCCGTCGACTTTACAAAGAATCGATACTGTCAGAATCTGCGCTCAAACAGCCTGGTGCTGACGCATGACAGCAAGCTCAGGTATCTTTGTTCGTTCATGCATATGGACCAGCAGAGGGAGCTGATGAACAAATATAACATTCCTGCCGGCGGAAACATGATGGATCTGCTCAATTCGCCGCAAATGTGGAAGCTCAGGAAAGACTTTATTGAAGGCAAATGCCTCGGGTATTGCGGAAAGTGCCTTTACGGCCAGTCCGGCTACAATCAGCTCTCGACATCAAAAATCCCCGAAGAGGTAAAGGACGAAGGATTTTTGGCAGGATTGCTGTCGCGCTTCAAAAAATAGTATTGGAGAGAGCATATGAAAATACCTTTTTCAACATTTGAGCATATGCATAACAGCATAAAGCCCGAGATGACGGCGGCTTTCGAACGCTGCTATAATAAAGGCTGGTTTATTCAGGGAGAAGAATACGATGCCTTTGAGCGCGAATTTGCAGCTTACTGCGGCGCAAAATACGGAGTCGGAGTCGGAAACGGCATGGACGCCATTTACCTTATTCTGCGAGGCCTGGACATCGGCGAGGGGGACGAGGTCATAGTGCCCTCGCATACTTTCATTGCAACGGCCCTGGCCGTAATATACGCAGGGGCCACCCCTGTTTTCTGCGAGGTGGACGAGGAAAGCTTCAACATAGACCCCGAAAAAATTCCCGCCTGCATTACTGAAAAGACAAGGGCCATAATAGCCGTGCACCTTTACGGTCAGACTGCCGACATGGACAGGATAAACGAGATAGCCAAACAAAAGGGACTGTATGTAATAGAAGACGCGGCGCAATCGCACGGCGCGCTGTACAAAGGAAAGAGGGCAGGCGCTTTGAGCGATGCGGCCGCTTTCAGCTTTTATCCGGGCAAAAATCTGGGGGCGCTAGGAGACGGCGGCGCGGTGGTGACCGACAACAAGGAGCTTGCGGATAAAATACACGCGCTTTGCTGCTACGGCTCCGTAAAAAAGTATGTCCACATATATAAAGGAGTCAACTCCAGGCTTGATGAAATGCAGGCGGCTTTTCTGAGAGTCAAATTAAGGCATCTGGACGAGTGGACGGAGGAAAGGAAAATTACGGCCGAAAAGTATTCGCGCCTTATAACAAACCCTTTGATAAAGCTTCCAAGGGTACAAGAGGACTGCGAACACGTCTGGTATGTATACGCGATACGCTGCCGCGAGAGGGACAGGCTGCAGAAGCATCTTGAGGAAAGAGGAATAGGCACTATAATACATTATCCCATACCTATGCATCTGCACGAAGCCTTTCGCGATATGGGATACAAAAAGGGAGACTATAAAACCGCCGAGGAAATTTCGGATACAGTCTTAAGCATACCCTTGTATATTGGCATGGGCGACGAGGAAATAAAATATGTGGCTGATTCCATAAACAGCTTCAGATAGAAGGCGCCTCCTCTATTTTAGCTGCGCAGACAATTATTTCTTTTGCTTTTCGGTTGATTTTATGGAACCATAAAGCGGAGGAACATTTGGGGAACGATATGGATTATTTGAACGGATTGATAAGGATATCAAACTATGCCGGCATACGTCAGGACATAGTGCAGGCCGGAGGCGGTAATTCCTCCGTCAAGATTTCGGACAAGGTGATGCTGATAAAATCTTCGGGATTCCAATTGGCTGAAATGACGCCGGAGAGCGGGTATTCTGAGGTGAATTATAAAATAATTGCCGACTATTTCCTGAATTTAAGTAATGAATTTGAGAAGAGAACAGAAAAAGAGCTTCTGGAAACAGCGTATTTAAGAGGCGGGCGCCCTTCAATAGAAACTTTTTTGCATTCGATAACGGGCACCTTCACTCTTCATACGCATCCCGTCGTAGTCAATGCTCTTGTCTCGCGCTGCGGAGGGATGGAGACGCTTAAAAGCATCTTTCCGGACGCTTTTTTTACAGGATACGCAAAGCCGGGCATGGAGCTTGCTGAAGAGTATTTTTCCGCCTATATGTCGCAGAGGGAAAGCGACAAAGACGTGGCCGAGGTAGTCTTCCTGAAGAATCACGGTCTTATCGTTAGCGCCGAAACCCCTGAAGAGGTTATCGAAAAGCATGAAGCCGTTCTGAAAACGATCGAGAAGCATTTGGATTGCGATATGTCAGCGTTCCATAACGCAACATATTTGAATCAATCGCTGGAGAGCATATACGGACATGGCGTGGTGTGGACTGTAAACGACAAGCATGTTCTGGACGAGTTCCGGCGCAGCGACGGGAAAATGTGGAATTACGGTTTTTGTCCCGATTGCCTGGTTTACTGCGGCAAGGCCCCGCTTATTATTGAAGACGAGAATCCTGCGTCTGCGGTAAAAGAGCATCAAATCAGATTCGGCAAACCTTCTGTTATAGTTTATAAGGGCAATATATACATATATGCCGCTTCTATGAAGAAGGCGCTGGAGACTCAAGCCGTCCTCAGCTTCAGCGCCCAGGTTTCCGCGCTGAACTCGGGGCGCCGGTGCGAGTTTCTTTGCGAAGAAGATCAGAACCGGATTTTGAACTGGGAAAGCGAGAAGTATCGGCAAAACATCAGGTGACGAGGGGAAAACATGAAAATAATCATACCCATGACCGGATACGGCTCAAGATTTGTGGCGGCGGGATATAAGGAACTGAAGCCGTTTATAAATGTGCTCGGAAAGCCTGTAATCCAATGGATTGTTCAGGGCATGTATCCGGGCGAAGAGGATATACTGTTCATTTGCAGGAAAGAGCATCTTCAGGCAGACAAGGCGATGGAGAGAAATCTTCTTGAAATCGCCCCGACGGCGTCTATTTATGCTGTTGACGACTGGGTCAAGCTGGGACCGGTTTACGACGTTCTCCGCGCAGGCGATGAGATTGAAGACGACAAGCCCTGTATTATAAACTACTGCGACTTTTATATGCGCTGGGATTGGAAAAAGTTTGAGAGCGAATTTATAGCAAGGGGGTGCGAAGGGAGCGTTCCCTGCTACACAGGCTTTCACCCGAACCTTATTCCCGAAAAAAACCTATATGCTTCGTGCCTGACGGATTCCTCGGACAACCTTATTGAAATCAGGGAAAAGTACTCGTTTGAGAAAGACAAGTTCAAGGCAAAGCATTCGCCGGGAGTATATTGCTTCAAAACAGGCGCCATCCTCAAAAAGTATTGCCGTATTCTTGTGGAAAGCGGGCAGACCGTAAAAGGAGAATATTATGCAAGCATGCCGTATAATTTTATGGTCAAAGACGGCCTTAAGGTATGGGTTCCGACAAACGTTGAATACTTTTGCCAATGGGGAACACCCGAGGATCTGAGCGAATTTTTATTCTGGGTAAATACGGTTAGAGGTTTCAAGAAATGAATATTATAATTCCAATGGCCGGAGCCGGCCAGCGTTTCCTGGACGCTGGCTATAAAATGCATAAACCGGCAATACCCACGACGGACAGGGCTACCGGAAAAATGCTTCCCATGGTCGTATGCGCGGTAAAGGATCTTCCCGGTAAGCATGATAACGGAGAAAATATCACCTTCATAGACCGGGATTTTCACAAGAGAGACGGCGTTGAAGAGGAAATAAAAAGGCATTTTCCAAAGGCCGAGTTCATTACCGTCGATGAACTGACAGAGGGACAGGCCTGCACCTGCCTTTTGGCGAAAGAGAAGATAAACAATAGCGAACCCCTGCTGATCGCCGGCTGCGACAACGGTATGGTCATGGATCCTGAAAAATTCGAGGCCATGACAAAAGCGTGCGATGTACTCGTGTTTACATACAGGAACAATGAGGCGGTGCTAAAAAACCCCAACGCCTACGGCTGGGTAATAACGGACGAATCGGGCAGGGCGACCGGGGTGTCTGTTAAAAAGGCCATCTCCGAAAGCCCTATGAATGATCACGCGATAGTAGCGACCTTCTGGTTTAGAAGAGGCAGCATGTTTGTCGATGCGGCAGAAAAAATGATTATTGAAAACGACAGGATAAACAACGAATTTTATGTGGACCAGGCGATCAAATATTGTATTTTATCGGGCTTTGACGTGCGCGTTTTTGAAATAGACCGCTATATCTGCTGGGGCACTCCGCGCGACTATGAAGATTACCAGAACACCATAAAATACTGGCGGGGTTTTTTATCGGAAGAAGGACTTATAGATAAAGATTAAAGGTGATGGCTTCATGAAACGATTAAAAAGCAGGTTTCATATATTTATGATAGCTATGGTAATAATAAAGCTTGTGCTGTCAGGTTTTTTCTCTTCCGATTATCAAAACAGGATGTTCATGCCTTTTGTTGCGCAGTTTCTGAATTCGAATGCAAACCCTTACAGCTACTATTACTCAAACGGCATGCTCGCGTCATTCCCTTACCCGCCTGTGATGCTTTTTGTTGAAAGCATAGGCGGGATCCTTGTAAGGCTTTTTTCATACGCACCTTTATTTATTAAAAATATACTTTTTAAGCTTCCGAGCCTGATTTTTGATTTTATAGGTCTTTATTATTTGATGCTCATCTGCAAGGGCAAGAGAAAGTATGTGGCGGTTCTGTATTTTGCGTCGCCAATAATACTTTTTGCCGTTTACATGCACGGTCAGCTTGATTTGATACCGACCGCATTTTTAATCGGAGCTATCTACTACATTACGAGCAGCACCAAGAGAAACCAGCTTTATTATGTCCTTTTGATGACGGCAGCTCTTTCAACAAAACTGCACATTCTCGCAGTAATCCCGCTTATGTTTCTATACATATATAAAAAATATGGTTTTGCAAGGGCTTGCCTGCTCGTTGCGGCGCCCCTTGCGGCGACTGTGCTGATAATGCTTCCGTTCTGGGGCGAGGGCTTCGTAAAAACCGTGATTTTCAACGCCGAACAGAATATATTGAGCGAAGTATACATCAGTTATAAGGATATTAAGATATATCTGCCTATTCTGGCCGTACTGCTTCTTTATCTGAACGCATTCAGGATAGAGAAAATGAATAAGGACCTGCTCATAAGCTTTTGCGGCGTTCTTTTTTCCATTTTCCTCGCGCTTATTCCGCCCATGCCCGGCTGGTTTGTTTGGGTTGTGCCATTTATCATGATCTTTTTTGTGGGAGTTAAGGAAAACAAGTACAAAACACTGGCGCTCTACGCCGGATTTGTCAGCTTGTATATCGTATATTTCGCGTTTTTCCACAGGACAGAATTTACGGATTTATATTTCTTGAACTTCAGTCTGCAAGGTATGAAGCAGGACTCTGTTCTTTACAGAAATATAGTATTTACAGGCCTGACCGCCATGATGATAGCGGTTACCTGGTGCATGTACCAGTTCGGAGTTGCAAGCAACGCTTTTTATAAAAGGAGGAATCTGCCTTTCACGATAGGCATTTCCGGCGACAGCGGCAGCGGTAAGAGCCATTTGCTTTCCACTATTGAGGATCTTTTAGGAAACAGGAACATTCTTTGCATTGAAGGCGACGGCGACCATCGCTGGGAGAGAAGCGACGAGGTCTGGAATAACATCACCCAGCTTAATCCCAAAGCAAATTATCTTTATCGTCAGGCGAAAGACATAGAAGTCCTTAGAAGCGGGCAATATGTAAAAAGAGTAGAATACGATCATAATACAGGCAAGTTTACAGACGAGAAAAAAATTGTACCCAGAAATTACATCATCATTTCGGGCCTGCATTCGTTTTATCTCCCGCAGATGCGCAATCTTCTGGATCTTAAAATATATATGGATACCCAGGAAAGCCTGAGAAGGTATTGGAAAATCGAGAGGGACACGAGAGTCAGAGGCTATTCTGTCGAGCAGACCCTGCTTCTGATAGAAAAAAGAATCCCTGACGCCGAAAGGTACATTTATCCTCAGAAAAAGTATGCCGACCTCATCATTTCATACTTCGACGATAATTTGACGGATCCTGCAAGGCTGGATTATAAGGTGTCTATGCGTATGTGTCTCCGTCTGAGCACCTCCATCGATGTCGAAACGATTATAGAAAAGCTGTCGGAGAGCAATGTGATAATCGAGCAGGAATTCGAGGAGGATTTGAAATACCAGACCATAAAATTCAACGGGGACAAACTGAATGAGATTTCGGTTGACTTTCAGAGCATAGCCGAATCTGCGATTCCGCAGCTGGATGAGCTTCTTATAGGTTCGCCGAAATGGGACAGTGGAATTAACGGCATTATACAGCTCTTTGTGCTGCTTATCATAAGCAATAAGATGAGAGGCGAAATGTAGCCTGCGCCGACGAGGCTTATAGAAATCGCGATTATCAGTTTCCATTCAAATGCTGATTTATGATATAAAGCGGATTGAGGAATATTCGCCCTAATATCAAAGCAACGGTAAAACTGCAGGCAGATTAATAAGATGAACTTCAATACAATCAATAAGGGAAAAGCAATATGATAAAAGCGGTAATATTCGATTTGGACGGCACTCTATATGACTATGACAAAGCCCATGCATCGGCTGTCGAAGGCCTTTTCTGCGAAGCAAGCAGATTATTGAGCATCGGCAAAAATGATTTCGCCGATGCTTTCGAGTGGGGTAAAAATCAAGTCAAAACGAGGGTTCCCACGCAAGGTGCGTGCCATAACCGCCTGCTTTATATAGAAAATGCCCTTGAGTGCTTGGGGTTTAAGCCTGCAATACACGCGCTGGAGCTTTACGAGTCATATTGGAGCACTTTTCTCGGGAATATGCAGCTCCGCCAGGGCGCAATCGAGCTTTTGAACTATCTGCAGGGCAAGAAAATAAAAATATGCCTGTGCAGCGACATGACTGCGCATATACAATACCGGAAGCTAAAAAAATTAGAAATTGCTAAATACTTTGACTTTATTGTAACAAGCGAGGAGGCGGGCGTCGAAAAGCCCGACGAAAGGATATTCCGGCTTGCGCTCGGCAAGCTTGGCCTCGACGCGCGCGAAGCGATTTTCGTGGGCGACAACTTTGAGAGGGACATATCGGGAGCGGCAAACGCCGGCATACAGGCTTTTATTGTAGCACAAAACGACGACATTGCCGAACTGATAATGCGAAATCTGCATTCTTAAATAAAAGACGAAAAAAGAGGTACTCATAAGAATTATGCACAGCAGTATAAAGTCAAAGGAGCTGCTCCGTTTTCTCGTGGGCGGCGGCAGCGCGGTAGTGACAGACTACATACTCTACAATCTATTCAGCTCGGCCGGGCTGGGCCTTTCCGCTTCAAAGGCCATATCCTTCGTCTGCGGAGCCGGGGTGGGCTTTGTCATCAACAAGCTCTGGACGTTTGAAAGCAAAGAGTTTTCAAAAGCAGAAATTTTCAGATACATCCTTCTGTATGCCGTTACGGCCACCGTCAATACACTGGTTAATAAAGCCGTACTTTCGATTTTTCATATAAAGCTTATTGCTTTCCTCGGCGCAACAGCCGTAAGCACGGTATTGAACTTTCTCGGCCAAAAATTCTATGTCTTTAAAAAGGGGTAAAAGATGAAGCTTTCAATTGTGATTCCGTGCTATAATGAGGAGAAAAATATCCCCCTGATAGTGTCGAGGTTTGGAGACATAATAAAAAACGAGGATTTAGAGGTCATTCTGGTCAATAACGGTTCGAGAGACAATTCGCAGAAAATATTAGACGAACTGCTTCCGCAATACCGTTTTTTCAAGACCGTTGTGGTAGAAATAAATCAGGGTTACGGGTATGGAATACTTCAGGGGCTTAAGGAGGCAAAGGGTGAGTATATAGGATGGACTCATGCCGATATGCAGACGGACCCTGCGGATGTGTTGAGGGCATATGACATTATCGAAAAAAGCGGGGCGCCCAACCTTTTTATTAAAGGGAACCGTAAAAACAGATCGTTATTAGACGCTTTTTTCACTGCCGGCATGAGCGTATTTGAAAGCGTCTATCTCGGGAAGCCCCTTTATGATATTAATGCTCAGCCGACGATTTTTCCCAGAGCGTTCTACAACGGCTGGCAAAATCCGCCTTATGATTTTTCTTTGGATCTCTATTCTTATTATATGGCTCATGTCTTCGGACTTGAGATTAAACGCTTTCCGGTGTTGTTTCCCAAGCGCATCCACGGCCATTCCAGCTGGAACACCGGACTGGCTTCAAAATGGAAGTTTATAAAGAGAACGCTTGACTATTCGGTGAAGCTAAAAAAGGGCGGTATAAGGTGATGGAATTTATCAGCCACAGAGTCAACAAAATAAGCGAGCTTGAAAGTCTTCCGACGGAATATGGCGTTGAAATAGACCTTCGCGATGATTTGAACGGAAGGATATATATTGCGCATAATCCGTTTGAAGCCGGTGACGACTTCGAGGATTATCTCAGACACTATCGCCACGGAAGAATGATATTGAACGTCAAAAGCGAGAGAATAGAACATGAAATCCTTCGCCTGGTAGAAAAATATAATATTAAAGACTATTTCTTTTTGGACAGCACATTTCCGATGATTTTTCTGCTGTCCAAAATGGGCGAAAAAAAACAGGCGCTAAGGTTTTCCGAGTTTGAAAAAATGGATACCATAGAGGCTATGGCGGGAAAACTGGAATGGGTTTGGATTGACTGCTTCACCAGGATTCCAATAACAAAGGCTGAGCTTGATAAGCTCAAAGGCTGGGGCTATAAGACCTGCTTTGTGTCGCCCGAGCTCCAGGGAAGGCCGGAAGATGTGGACAAATATATAAATCAGATATCAGAGGAAGGTTTATATTTTGATGCGGTATGTTCTAAAATTTACATGATGGACAAGTGGAAAAAATACGCGGCAGAGAAGGAAAAAGTTTGATGTATATAAAAAATAAGCATATTGAGCTTCCTAAAATATTACTGTTCTTTATTGTTATTTCGTGGGGAGCGACTGTCTTTATTCAGAATTTTGTCACAAGCAGCAGCTTCGACATACTGTCTGTCAGGGCGATAGACGACGTCGCTTTTCAAGTATCATTAAGAAACATCCACAACTTTACGAGCTTGAAGCAGCTGCTGAATATGAACGACTATGGATACGGCTGGATTTACTGGGCTCCGATGGCGCTTATTACATATCCGGCATTCCTGCTTCAGCAGGCAAGCGGCACCGCATGGCTGCTTATAGTGCTGCCACGCATGATGTCGCTGGCTTTTGCGCTTGCCTGCGTGTTCCTGATGTATAAGATCGTTTCGGTTTATACCGACAATGAATGGATAAAGCTGGCTTCCGTCGCTCTGCTGCCATTGTTTCCCACTCAGGCATACTTTGTAAGCAGATTCAGCACGGTGTCGCAGGCGGTTTTTTTCTGTATGCTCTCGGTGTATTTGACCGTCAAATACGAACAGCTGGACAGAAAAAAATTAAGGCTTATTCTTTTGGCATGCGCCGGCGCGTTAGGAACAAAGCTTACTACGGTTATAATCGTGCCTATGCTTGCGCTCCTTATACTAAACAGATATAACTTCAAATTTAACAAAGATAATTTGAGGGTCTGGGTATCCGAAATACTGCTTGCCGGAGCAATCACGGTTTTTCTGATAAGTCCTGCCGTTCTTTTTTTCTTTGCGTTTCCTCAGCAGGCTGAAAAATCAGTTAAAGCTATATTCTACTTTGTAAAGAATACTCAGGGCAAAGTGGATGTGATAAGCAACATTAAAGACGGAGTGTTCAAGGCCTCTTACTACCTGCCGGTATTCTTTGCTCTGATTGCGGGGATGGCCGCAAAGGCCTGCCGTGATTTCAGAGGAAAAGCGAGCGCTTACAGGTTCGATTTCATCTGCATGTTTGCAGGCTATCTTATAGGCTGCCTGTATCTTTGCATCACAATAGGCACCGGACCGGTTTATGTGCTTCAATATTCTCTGTCGATCGGATTCGTACTTCCGCTTGGTTTGACGGCGCTTGATTTGCCGTCGAAAAAAGCGCTGAGGATATTTAGCGCAATAGTATGTGTTTTAACCGTATTTGTTCAGGCGCATTTTATCCAGCAGCAGGTGACGCGTTCTTCCGCATATAATCCGCTCAGGTATTTTCAAAAAGCAAAAAGCAGCAAGGACACGTTGAATCTCATAACTGAGCTGCGGACAGCCGTTGAAAAAAACGCCCCGGACGGTAAAAAAATCGTAATTCTAAGCGATTGGGAGCTTCCGGTGTTTATGAGCCCGCTGGAGCATAACAATATAGAATTTTATTCGGTATGGGACAACCTGCATGTCTGGGAAACCTATAAAGCAGACTTCATCGTTCTCTATAAAAAAAGCAAGGGTTTCATGAGCGAGGAGGATTTTAAGAAGGCTGTATCTTCCGCAACGGAGAACAATATAAAAACCTATCAAAAGGATAGAAGTACGAGAACCGAATTTGTCAGAACAAAAACGCTGTTCGGCAAATCGTGGAGCGTAGTTGCCGAGAGTAACGAGTTCGTCGTGTATATGTCAAAAACTAATTAAACTTAGAGAAAATGCCGGCAAAGCCGCGGCCTTTTGCCTCGGCGCTTTCATTTCGGGCGGCCGATGGAAATCCAGGGGCGAACCGCATACTTCGGCGAAGGAAGCCTTACAAAAAAACTTTTCCGCATCGCAGGGCCTTGACGGCTACCGCGATGCGGAAAACTATTTTTTTACCATTATTTTTTTATCTGCACTATTCCTATGCACATACACAAGGTGCCGTTAAACTTAGTCAGCCCTATCCCTACAAACCAAGTATTATTTGAATAATACAGCTGATTGTAGCCGTCGGAGCTCTTTTCGCTTGAAAGATAGATAAATCCGCAGCTTTCCAGTAATTTCAAGTATTTCGCGACTCCTACGGAGGAATCGGAAGGGCAGTCGGATAAGCGATAATAATAAAGAATGGTACCGTCATGATAATACCTGTAATAAAGAGGTGTCCGGGTGAAGGCCCCCCAGTCCGGTACAGGATAGTATCCGCTGTAATATACGGTCGAGGAGCTGGAGGCGGTGACCGTAATAGTGACTTTTGCAGTTGAGATAATGTTTTTATTTTCATCAGCCAGCTTCAGCGTCAGAACCGAAGTCCCTGCGGAGAGCCCCTTGACTGTAACATTAATCGTATTGCCGGACCATTTTCCCAAACTGCAGGAAACTACTTTTTCGTTTGAGAGGGTGTATGTGTAATAGGCAAAATTGTCCGAGCTTGCTTTGAACGTAACAGTTGCCTGGCTGCCCTGAGCTACGCTTATCTCTGAATTTGAAGCAGTCAGAGTCGGCTTGCTGTTCTGAGAGCTTACTGAAGAGAGGGAAGAGAGGTTTGAGGTTTTCATGTCTTTCAGCAGGTTAATCGGAATGGCCACGTTTAAGTTCTGACCGGCCACATATGTACCGGTAGTAACGCCTATCACTTTTCCTCCGGAGTTCATGAGGGCGCCGCCGCTGCTGCCGCTTGAAATCGACGCGCTGAAAAGCATGTACCTGATGCCGTCCACAACGTGCGAAGAATTTGTAATCGTGCCCTGCGTGACGGTCTGACCAAGTCCGAGCGGGTAGCCGATCGCAAATATTGTTTCTCCCGTTTCCACCGTGTCGGAATCCCCCAGGAGCAGAAATTCTACTCCGCTGCAGCCGTCAACCTGTATGAGCGCGAGATCGTTTGTTTTGCTGGAGCTGAATACTCCGCTGACGCTGTATGATTTGCCGTTTTTCGTAGTTACTTTGGCGGATGCCGCGCCGTCTATGACATGGTAATTCGTTACCGCGAGTCCGCTGCTGTTTATAAAGAAGCCGCTTCCGCTGCCCAGCGTATTTCCCGCCGAGTCGTAAAGCTCTATGTAAAAGACTGCGTTGGAGAATTTTTCGGATATGTCTTTTGCCGTGAGCTCCTTTGACTGCAGCTTCAGGGTCTGTCTGTAAGACGGGCTTATCATTCGTATCGAAATTGCGGCGCAGGCATCTCTGGTAATGTATGTGTTAGGATAAAACGTGCCTTTGCTGTCGCTGCCGGTGAGAATTCCCGCTCGGTAGAGCTTGTAGACGGCCGGGGCGTATGAATATGAGGATGGTACGTCCGGTATTGAATCGGCAGGTATTTCGTTTATCGCCCCGCACGCCTCTTCGGGCAGCGCGCCGGAAAAAATAAGCGCAAACTCAGCCCTTGTCGCATTTTCTTCGTAATTTGAATATTCCTCTTTGATGATATTCTTTGCAAGGGCGTAGTCAACGTACGGACGGTACCAGGGGCTGCCGGCCTGAAAATTGCTTGAGCCTGTATAGTAAATGCTGTGTATGCAGGCCGCAAGCTTAATTGCCTCGGCTATCGTCAGATTGCTTTGAGGCTCATAGCTGGTGGCTGTTTTCCCGTTGATAAGACCGTATTCGTAAGCTGCTTTGACAGAAGGCGCATACCATTCTTCCGCAACGTCCGAGAACTGCCCGCTCTGATAACTTCTGACCTTTGTGAAGTTTGAAAAAGAGCTTGCCGCAAATGACGGCGCCGGCAGAATGCCGAAAAGAAGCAAAACCGCAAGGAGGGATGAAAAAATACGCTTTACCATTTTTGACACCAGCTTACATCTTTTTATTAAATTTTACCAAATTATGTTTTTTTGTCAAGCCCAATAGAAGAAAAAGGAAAATTCCGGATGCGAAGACGCTTTAATTAAAAAACGATTGCAGCTGCCAATGCCGGCCCTTTTGATGACCCCCTGCTTTGCGTCCGGCTGAAATAAAACGCTCCCTCCATGATTAGAGCAGTGTTCCCTGCTGTTCTTCATAAAGGGAGCGTAAATAACAAAGTTCGGTTTCCGCATTTTCGCTGCCTGCGGCACAAAGACGGTATGAAAAGGGCCGCGGAATCGAGCGCAAGGAGGAATACGGCGCCCTAGCTTTTCGCTCCTATGGTCACCATTTTCCAGTCCTGCTGCCAGTTAACATCCATGTCAAAAGTCTCTGCGATGAAGCGCAGCGGTACTACGGTATGGCTTATGTTCGGGTCGGAATAATCCGGAGCAAGCATGGTCTGGACATCGAGCGTTTTTTCCTCCCCGTTCACAATAACCACGTTGCTGTCTATCGTGAGCACTATGGTCTTGTCGCCCTTGGTCATCACAACCTGCTGCTCCTTGTAGCGCCATTCGACCGAGGCTCCAAGCGCGGTGGCTATCGCCCTGAAGGGCACAAGCAGTCTGTCGTTGATTTCCACGGGCTGAATAGGAGCTTTTACATAGGATTGGCCGATATAGACCTTGGCCTCGTTTTCAATCGTTTTAGTAATATACTCGTTTATCTGCGAATCCAGGTCGCCACGGGCGTTTTCCACGATGGACGGAAGCCTGTTTTTTAACGCGGTCACGTTTTCTCTGACAATGGACTTTATTGTTTCCTTTGAAATGACCCTTTCGAGATAGCCCGGCAGTTTGTCTATGTATTTGTCGTAGGCTGAGGCGTCAAGGCTTGCAAGCCTGGGGTTAAATTTTTCTTCAATAGGCTTCTTGATCTTCTCGATCATGAGAGCGTCTACCTGCTCTTTTATTTTTGCCTCGAACTCAGGCCTTACCACAGACTCTATTTTGGGCCGTATGACAGCCTTCATCCGTGCCGCGATTTCTTCGGGAGAAAGGTTTGCCATATCGTCAGGTATCAGCTTCATCAAATCCTTCATAACCAGCAGGATTTCTTTCTGTATGCTCGCCTCGATGTTTGATTCGATTATTCCGTGGATCTTCGGAATCAGGGCCTTAAGCGAGGGCTCAAACTTCTGAATAATGCCCGGCGCGGCCTCCTTCATAAGCGAAACAACCTGCTCGGTGATTTCCGTTTCCGATTTTGCAAAGTCCTTGGCGATGCCTTCCCGGACCGAAATAGCGACTTCCGCCCTTACCTGGTCCAGGACCTTTTCGGGGATTCTGTTGATTTCCTCGGCCGAGGGATAAGAGGAAAAGTCCATTTTGAAACCGGTTGTTTCGAGGGAGTCCTTTTTCTCCTTAACGTCCTTGACGGCAAGTTCAATTTCGGCGGAGATGGCCTCGACGTCGGGAGTGATAGCCGCCACTATCTCGGGACCCAGCCTGTCCGCAAGCCCTACGAAAGCCCTGGAGACCGCCGCCTCCAATTCGGCCTGGAATGTGTCGTGCTGAGCCTGATCCGGCGCCGCCGCGACATCTGGCGCCGTCGCAAGACTCAAAGGGGCGCAGCCAAAAGCGAGCAAAACGCCTAGAAATAAGGCCATGGCCTTTTTGAATTTTTTTCCTTTAACGACCGCCATAATAAAACCTCTTTTTCAAAATATTTATATGTTTTTTCAAAAAGCTGACTACATATCTATGTTACACATTTTTTCATAAAATAGCAATACCCGACTGAAAATTACATATCTCGGCCCGTCCGGCGCAGTATGGTCAAAAGGTGTCGATTTCTTGATGGCCGGCACCTTTTTTCCTGAGATTTTCAATTGCCGCGACCGCGCTTCTGTATACCTCGGAAAAAGTGGCGTCGTGCGCTCTGGATGCGGACAGGACATCCTCATACTCCGGCTTTTCCTTGACTATGCCCCAGCCGCTTCCCGATTTAACGCGTATTGTGCCGTATTCGGTTTCCACCGTGTAAAACCCGACATCGAGCACACGCCGGTTCAGCAAGGAGAATCTTACGCCGAAAGTGCTGGTGTGGAGCAGGATTAGACGTGAAAGCTCGTTTCTGTCCTCCGGTCTGCAAAGGCAGCCCAGAAGCGTTGCGGGACGGTTCTTCTTCATATAGACAGGCGCCGTGTATACGTCAAGAGCGCCGGACCTGAGAAGCAGCTCGGTTACGGCACCTATGGCCTCCGGGGTCATGTCGTCCAGGTTGCAGACGATTTCCGCGACGTCGCCGGTTTCTTCTCCGCACTCTCCCCAAAAGGCGCGCACGCAGTTCGCTATCTCAAAGTCCTTGGTTCCCATGCCGTAACCTATTCTTCTTACGGACATGGCGGACATCTCGCCGAAGCCGCCGACAAAGTGCCTGAGGAGCGCCGCCCCGGTGGGAGTGCAGAGCTCGCCTTTGATTTTGCCGCCGTATATCGGAATGCCCCTGAGTAGCAGAGCGGTGGCGGGAGCCGGGACAGGGAGGATGCCGTGTGAGCAGCGCACGAAGCCGCTGCCAACATGCACCGGCGAAGCGGTGATGGAATCAGGCGCCAGCATATGCACTAGCAGGCAGAAGCCGACAACGTCCGCAACGGCGTCCAGAGACCCGACCTCGTGAAAATGTATCTGCTCGATTTCCCTGCCGTGAACCTCCGCCTCCGCCTCGCCAATAAGCCTGTAAACGGCGAGGGCGTCGTTTCTGACTTTTTCCGGCAGATCCAAAGAGGAAATAAGGCGGCAGATGCCGGAATAGCTGTAATGTCCGTGAGCATGCGAATGCCCGCCGCCGACCGAGTCATGATGCTCAGGTCCGTGCCCGTGCGTATGCAGATGACGGTCACAGTCTTCGGCAGGGTCGAAGTCCTCGGAAAATTCCGTTTTGCCGTCAATATATACGTTGACGCGCAGGCCGGAAACCCCGCATTTTTCGGCCCTGACGCTTTCGACGACTACGCCCGGAATGCCCAGGGAATTCATTTTGTCCAGAAAAGCGCGCTTTTCCGGCAGAAGGTCAAGAAGAGCCGCAGTAAGCATATCTCCGGCGGCTCCCATAGAGCACTCAAGATGAAGCCTCATTTTTAGCCTCCCCTATACGGTTTATAAGGCTGGAAAGATAGCCGGCGCCGAAGCCGTTGTCGATATTCACCACGCTGACGTTGCCGGCGCAGGAGTTGAGCATCGACAAAAGAGCGGACAAGCCTCCGAAATTGGCGCCGTATCCTATGCTTGTGGGGACGGCTATCACCGGGCATGAAACAAGCCCTCCGATAACGGTGGCGAGCGCGCCCTCCATTCCGGCGACCGCGATGACGACGCGCGCCGTCATCAATACGTCCATCTGCGAAAGAACCCGGTGAAGTCCCGCAACTCCGACATCGTAAAGCCGGACAACGCGGTTCCCGAGGGCCTCCGCGGTTACGGCGGCTTCCTCAGCCACGGGAATATCGCTGGTTCCGGCGGCTGCGACCGCGATAAATCCGGAAGACGAGGGTTCCTTCCGTTTGCCGAAAAAGGCGATTCGGGATACCGGATCATAGCTTACGGGAAGCTGGGAGCAAAGCTCTTCCGCTCTCTCGGGCGCAAGCCTCGTAATCAGTACATAATCGCTGCCACGCCTTTTCAAAGCTTCGATTATCCCGACGATTTGAGGGATCGTTTTGCCGGCTCCGAAAATCACTTCGGGTATGCCGTGCCTGAGCTCCCTGTGGTGGTCTACCTTCGCATAGCCGAGCTCCTCAAAGGGCTGCATTTTAAGGCTCAAAACAGCCTCCTGGGGCGAAATATCCCCGCTTTTTACCTTGTTCATCAAATCCAGGATGCGTTCCTGCTCCATAAAGCGCCTCCTATCAAAAGGGTGTGCCTCTATTATAGCATCGCATTTCAAAAAACGCATTGTTTTTATCGATAAAACGGCAAAATGTCCCTTGAAAAGACATTTTGCCGTTTTTAGCCTTATTTGCTGTACGCGATGCGGCTTTCCTTATAAAGAGCCTTTCTGAACACAGGATCCTGGAAATGGGAAGACGTATAGATATATTTGCCGGGCAGGCTGTATTTTGCGACAATATCCTTTGCGGCCTTGATCTTCTCGTCGTCAGCGGCGTCCTTGCCGAACACGGGGAGACGGTAGCCGAGCTTGAACTTGTCGCCGAAATTCCTGTAAAGCCCGTCGAAATCGTTCATAGGCTGCGGCCTCCACATATCTATGCCGGTTTCGGCAATGACGTCGGCCAGCTTTTCTATGTGTCCGCAGCTGTGCAGCTCAAAAACTACGTTTCTTTCATGGCAGTAGGAGGTGAGCCTTTTCATGTATGGCAGGATCATTTCTCGGAATGTCTCGGCGGAGAAAAACGGCGCCATCTGGGAGCCCCAGTCGTCGTGGAAATAAAGTATCGACATTCCGAAATGCTCTATGCATTTGTCGATTATCTTTTCGTACGTCCCGCAGAGAGCGTCGAAGAGAGCCGCAACGTCTTCCTTCTGCTCGTCGTCTATGAGGGCTACGGCGGCGTTTTCGAAGTCCATGAATGAGATGAGACGTTCAAAAAGTCCCGTAAACAGCCAAACGAGGACAGGAACGTTTTTGTCGGAAAGCAGTTTCCTGTTTCTTTCCGCGCAGCCTTCCCAATCCCAGGACTCCACATCGGGGAATTTTATTACCCGCGGCCAGTCGCCGATGTCGGAAAGCACGGGTTTCCCCGGCTTTACCATGGAGCCGCCCGCGACCGCTATGTACTCCCATTCCACACCGAACATATCCGGACCGCCCTTTCTGTCCGTAGGATCGGTTTCTATGACCCAGGCCCTGGCCACGTTGTCGGGAATTATCGCGGGGCAGAAGGTGATATAGTCGTCGTTAGGCATCCAGCAGGGCGTTTCGTTGCGGATAAAGGCCAGATAGTTCTCCTTTGGCGAGACAGGATAATCAAAACGGTCCACCGGATGAGAGCCCGCCATCGAGGCGGGGTAGGTTCCGACAATCTTCAGCTCATCTTCGGAAAAAGGGATTTTCTTCATTTGGCACCTCCGTGAATTATTTATTCTTGGCCCGCGCTCTGAACGGAGCCGTAAACGCCTTGAAAAGCGGAGAATCTTCAAATATAGTTCGTATGCGACTATATTGTACATTATATATCGTAATTGCACAAATGAAAAGCCCGAATACAGATAAAATTATTTAATTTGTAATATCCGAAAGAGTGCATGAGAACGGCCAAGCTGAATCGGGTTATTGAACAGCGAAAAAAATTTATCGATAATCAATAAATAGTTGTTGACAAATAATAAATAGGTGATATATTAGCCTTATAAAGCTTTCGGGAGGAATCAAAATGCAAAAACAGCCGGTGACACATTACATCGCAAAAGCCTTGGTTGACATAATGCTATACGGCGGCATCGTCTGCGTTATTCTGGTGCCCTGGCTCTCAAGGTATGTGTATATTTTTGGGTACGGAGAGAGACAGCGCTGGATCATAGCGGCGGTGCTTTTCTCGTCGGGCATATGCGTCGTGTATATTCTTTTCAATCTGAAGCAGATGTTCAGGACCCTGCTGGGAGGCAACCCTTTTGTAGAGAAGAACATCAGCTGTTTTCGTAAAATGGCGGTAGCCTGCGCCGTCATTTCGCTGATTTACGTCATTAAATGCATACTTATTTTTTCGCTTGCGACAATCATAATCATCCTTATGTTTGCGGTCGGCTCGCTTTTCTGTCTGACTCTGAAGGACATTTTCAAGCAGGCTATCTTCTACAAAGAAGAACACGACTGGACGGTGTGAGATATGCCGATAATTGTAGACCTTGACGTGATGATGGCGAAAAGGAAGATCGGGCTTATGGAGCTGGCCGAAAAGATAGGCATTACTCCGGCGAACCTCTCCATACTCAAGAACAACAAGGCGAAGGCTATACGCTTCTCCACGCTGGAGGAAATATGCAGAGTCCTTGACTGTCAGCCTGCCGATATCCTGAAGTATGAGAAATAATTGAGGCAAGAGGGAAGTCATATGGAAAAAAGCGAAAACAAAATCATGCTATACGCGCTCTTTTCCGCGCTGAGCTTTGTATATCTGGTCCTGTGCCGCGGCGCGGGAATAAGCGTAGCTGTATTTGCGGCTCTTCAGACGGCTTTTTTATGGTTTCTGGTTCCGAACAGAAAAAAGCTTGTCTGGATGCTGCCTGTGCTGATTGTTTCCCTGAATAGTCTTATAAGCGCCAATCAAATGTTCTGCGCAAGCAACTTTCTTCTCAGCGTTGCGTTGTACAGTCTTATGTTTGTGGATGCGGATATAAAAGACACTTCCGCGGATTTTTTTATCAGCCTGGCAATAAAAATATTCGAACCGCTTAAATACCTGCATGTGCCTTTCGCGAGATTATTCAAGGCGAACAGGGAGAACTCCGCGCTGATAAAGAGAGTAATCATAGCCATTCTAATTTCTGTTCCGGCGGTTATGATGCTTACCGCGTTGCTCGCGGCGGCGGACATGGTCTTCGCAAAAGGCGTCGGGGAATTTTTTGTGGCGGTATTCAGGCTCGTAAAATTCGAAGTACTGCTTAAAGTCATATTTGGTCTTGCCGTGGGCTTTTATCTTTTCGGGCTTTTGTACTCTTCGGATTCAAAAAAGGCGCCGGGGGAGCCGAAAGAACCCAAAAAAGGCGACGTCATCATATTCGGCATATTTCTTGCCTCAATACTGCTTATTTATACGATCTTTGTAATCGTTCAGTTCAAGTATCTTTTCGCGGGGGCGGAGCTTCCGAGCGGACTTTCATATACTGAATACGCCAGAAAAGGCTTTTTCGAGCAGTTCTTCCTCACCGGCGTCAATATCCTTATTATTCTCCTGACGGTGCATTGCACCAAAGGCGTCGGAACAAGGAAAAAGATACTCTTAAAGGCGCTGTGCTGCTACCTTTGCGCAGTCACGATAATCCTGCTTATCTCGTCCTTTTACCGCATGAGGCTTTATTATCTGGATGACGGACTCACAAGGCTCCGCTTTCTGGTTTTCGGCTTTCTTATTTTCGAAGGAATAGGCCTTATAATAACGTTTTTCTATATAATAAAGCCGGAGTTCAACATAGTTATCGTGTATCTCTTGCTGGGGCTTATATATTATCTTCTGCTCAATATCGTCCCCATGGATTATTTTGTGGCGAAAAGCCAGGTGGACAGAGCCTTTCGCGGAGAGACAAACGGCATAGCCTACGCCCTCAGCCTTTCCCCGGACGCGGCGCCTCAGATCGAAAGACTCCTGGACGACGAGAGATTCGGCGAGGCAATCAAAATCCGCCCTCTCGAAAGCTATGACGGCTGGAGCGAAATAAGCGTGAAGGATTATGTCCTGAACAAGTATAAGCGATATGCCGGCAAAACGAATGACTGGCGGCAATACAACATATCCGCGGATAAAATGCTTAAGATATATGGCAGATATTCCTGAAACCTGAGCGAAGAACAAGCTGCCGCAGCCGCTTATCGCGGCTGCGGCAGCGCCGCTGCATATATTCAGTCAGCGGTGATACGCAAAGCGGCTCCCCTTGAGAACGCTCCATACTTCGTCGCATTCCGCAAGGACGTCGTTCGAAAGCGGGCCTTTTTCTATCAGCTCGAGATTTTGCTTCAGATATTCCGGACGGCTTATGCCGAGTATGACGCTGCTAACATAATCGTAGGAGACGCACCAGCGCAGCGCAAGTTCCAAAAGCGAAATCCCGCATTTTTCGGCCGTTGCCGTGAGTTTTTCGATGGCGTCGAAGTTTTCGTCGTTAAAGTATCGCTTGTAATATCCGGGGTCAGCAAATCTCGTGTTTTCCATAGGGCGGCCCCTGCCGTGCTTGCCCGTAAGCAGACCTGCGGCTATCGGGTTGTATATTACAAGACCCATGCTGTTTTTATTTATGCAGGGCACTAGCTCGGATTCTATTCCCCTGGTGAGCAGATTGTATACGCTTTCGGTGACGCAGGGCGCGATAAAGTTCCTTTTGTCGCAGATCCAAAGGGCGTCCGTAATCTGCCAGGCGGCAAAATTGCTCATGCCTATGTAGCGCACCTTCCCCGAACGGACAAGGGAGCTCATCGCCTCAAGGGATTCCTCAAACGGGGTCGAGGGATCCGGACCGTGCATGTAGTATATGTCGAGATAGTCTGTCTGCAGCTGCCTGAGGCTTTTTTCGACGGCCGAAACTATATGCTTGCGGCTCAGGCCCTTGCCGTTGGGGCCGGGGGCGGTGTGCCCCAGAACCTTGCTTGCGAGGACAACCTCCTCGCGGCGCCCCTTGATGCCCTTGCCCGTTATTATTTCGCTCTGTCCGCCGGTGTAATTGTCCGAAGTGTCGATAAAGTTGACGCCGCTGTCAAGCGCGCTTTTGATTATCTCCACCGCATCCTGCTCGCTTGTCTGACCGCCGAAGGTCATTGCTCCCAAGCATACCCTGGACACCTTCAGCCCGGTGCCACGGATCGATCCGTACTCCATAACATTTCCCCTTTCAATTCTTCAGCATAATTTACTTACTACACTATTTTAACACAAGCACAAAATTTTGTAAAAGATGCAAAAACAAGCCTTTATAAGAATGAAACGGCGCGTGACGGGTTATCATATTGTTAGTTTCCATAAAAGGAAATAATTATTTTAAGGAGAAGATAATCAAATGCCCAAGGACAACCAGAACGACAACAGGAATACCCGTCAGGACAAATCCGGCAATCAGTCGATAAACCGCGACAACCAGGGCGCGGGACAAAATCCCAAAAAGCAGCCCGGCAGAAACAATTCCTCGAATTAGGCCCGGCGGAAAGCACAAGGTATATAAAACGGCGAAAAAGTCTATAAAAAAAGCAAAGCAGCCTTTATCGGGGCTGCTTTGCTCTATACGGCTAAAAATTTCAGGCTTTCGCCGTGCCGGGAGCGCCGCGGCGTTTCTGCCACATGGTCCAGAGGGGGCCGGCTATGCAAATTGTCGAATAGCAGCCCGAAATGGTGCCGAACATCATAGGCAGGGCGAAATCCTTGATGGACTGTATGTTATAAAACTGTGCGAAGATATACGCTATCGTGATGCTGAGGAAAACGGCGATATTGGTATTGATCGAGCGCGTCATTGATTGCGTTATGCTTATGTCGACAAGGTCCTCGGGCGAAGTCTTTTTGTTCATTACGCCCTTGTTTTCTCTTATGCGGTCGTAAATGACTATCGTGTCGTTTATCGAAAAGCCTATTATGGTGAGTATTGCAGCGATAAACGAATCGTTAAGCGGAATCCTGAAAATGAAGAAAACCGAGGTTACGACGAAAGCGTCGTGCAGGAGGGCTACTATTGCCATGGCGCCCGCGGAAAAACCGCCTATCCTTCTGAAGCGCACGGCGACATAAAGGAGAATGAGCAGGAAGGAAAGCCCTATCGCAAGAAGGCCCTTTTGGAAAAACTGAGCGCCGATCGATGGCTGGACCGTGAGAGATTGGTAAAGGCTCAGCTTCGAGTCGGGAAAAGCTTTCTGAAGCTCAGCCGTGACCTGCTGCTGCTGCTGGGAAGTGATGGAGGCCCTGTTGGCAAGGTTTATCACAAGCGTTTTTTCGCTTTTGGCAAGATTGGTCTGAAGCTGTCCGCTGGCTGTCTTTCCGAGCACCTGCGAAGCGATGCTCCCGGCTTTTTCCGAGTCCACCGTTCCCGTATAGGTGTATTGCAAAATTGTGCCGCCCTGGAACTGTATGTCAAGCCTGACGCCGTTTATCAGAGCCGCGGCCAGACCCGAGAGTATAATTATTATGGAAATGGCGAAATACAGCTTTCTGTTTTTGTAAAAATTTATCTTTTTCATTTTGCCAACCTCCCGGCCCCGAAATATACCGGCTTCTGAAGAGGACGGTACTCGCCAAGCGACCTGATCATCAGGCGCGACGCCGTCACGCCTGCGACAAAGTTCATTATCACTCCGCATAGAAGGGTATAGCCGAAGGAGAGCAGCGAACCCGATCCGAATATTATCAGCATGAGCGAAACGATGATGACGGTTATGTTGCCGTCAAAAACAGAGGAGAACGCCCTGTGGAAGCCGGAGTCTATCGAGCTTCTTATAGTCTTGCCGGAAGCAAGCTCCTCCTTTATTCGTTCGGATACTATTACGTTGGCATCGACGCCCATTCCTATGGAAAGTATTATTCCGGCAATGCCTGGCAGGGTCAGCGTGAACTGAGGAACCGAAAGAGCGAGGAGCTGTCCCGACACCTGGAGCATCAGGGCGACGCAGGCGACAAGCCCGGGCAGCCTGTAGTAAAAAAGCATGAACAGGCAGACAAGAATGAAAGCAACGATGCCCGCCCTGACCATCACGCTCAGCGCCGAGCTTCCAAGCGTCGGCGAAATGATGTTGCAGTTGTTGACTACCATGGAGAAGGGGAGGGCTCCGGAGTTTATTTTGTTGGAGAGGCTTGTGGCTTCCTTAAGGCCTCCGATATTCGTAATGTTTGCATAGTTCGTCGTGATCTTGCTCTGAACCGTCGGAGCCGAGATAAGAGTGTTGTCCATGTAGATCGAAATCCTCTGGCCATAAAACTCCTCAGTCGCCTTCGAGAACTTCTCGGTGGCGGCGTCCGTGAACTGCAGCACGACAACATAAGATCCGTCGGTTCCGAGCTGCGCGTAGCTCCTCTTAATGTCGGAGCCCTGAAGCACGACATTGCCCGTCGGGTCCCGGAAGGTCAAGAGCGCGGTCTCTCCGAGCTCGGTGACGGCTTTTTCGGGGTCAAAATCCTTTTCCTTGGACTGCCAGGGGAACCTGACTATCACGGAGCCGTTTGTCGAATCGACCTGGATCTCGCGGTCCGTTATATTCGCCGCGTCCATGCGCGCTTCCAGTATGGTTTTTATGGAGTCAAGCTCCTGCGCTGTCGGCGCCCTGCCGAGATCCTTCGGCGAGTATGTGGCCTCGACGCCTCCGCGTATGTCTATTCCGAAGCGCATGTCCGCGCTGCCTTTGATGTCATAATCGCCGATTTTGACGCCGAAAAGAGAAACGTACAGCAGCAGCGCCGATATTAGGAAGACGACAAAAAAGGTCGCCTTCGAGTTGAACAGGTACAAAAACGATTTTTTCAATAATATTCCTCCTAAGTATTGCTGAAAGCTGAAACGAGGCTGGGCACGCTACTTCATTCCGTCGCCAAGATGAAAGAATTCGGCTGTCTTTGCCTGATTAGGAAGGGAATAAGGCGCGGCAAATCGTATATAGTAAAGGATGAAAGCGTATTCGTCGTCGCGGCGCTCCGGGATCCGGGCGGGGCCGAATCCCTGGGCGGGAAAAAAGCGGGTATCCCTAAGAAACGAACTTTCCCCGAGCCTCAGGGGACCGGATATATTTCCGAGTATCGGCTTTAAGGACGGAAAAGCCCCGGCCCTGCGCTCGGAGGATGAGACGCCCCCATTTGCAAGGAGCAAAACGGCAAGACTGGTTATAAGCAGAAAAAAAGGAGAAAAAAAGAGCAGAAATGCAGGCGCCTTTTTTGAGTCCATAGACATTTTCCTGCATCCTTTCTTGTATTATACATAACTATGCTATTATATTACTATTATTGCCCATGTCAATATCTGAAAGCTTTCAGGGCCTGAGCGCACGGCGGCGACAGCCTCGTAAAGCGGAGCGAATTTAGGTTATTCGGATTGCGGCGCGTTTAATGTCTTTGGTGTATTGATTATTGAAAAAATAAGGAGTAAAATACATCATCAGCGGCAAAACGGACGATATCCGCATCGGAGAGCAGGGAGCTTTCCGCGGCTTTCCGGGCGGGGGCGTTTGCATAAAACCACGGACGGAAGCTAACAGAGGGAGGCAAAAATCGTGAAGGTTATAATCATAGGCTGCGGCAGGATGGGCTCTGGCCTTGCAGTCAAGATGTCCCAGAAGGGCCACGACGTAACTGTCATAGACATTAACGCCGAGGCGTTCAAGCTCCTCGGCGGGGATTTCAAAGGAAATACTATAAACGGGTTCGGATACGATAAGGACATCCTGGAAAAAGCCAAGATACAGATGGCGGACGCCGTAGTCGCCTGCAGCAACAGCGACGAGGTAAACGCCCTCATAGGCAGGATTTCGCTCAATATGTACAAGGTGCCCCGCGTCATCTCCCGGCTTTACGATCCGCGCAAGGCGGAGATTTACCGAACGCTCGGCATACAGACTATCTCCACCGTGACCTGGGGGATAGAACGCTGCGCCGAAATGCTCAGCTACAATCAGATAGACAGCATCATGAGCATAGGCGACAACAACGTCGAGCTTGTAAGGATCGAGGTCCCGGAGTCCTTGGTCGGAAAAACCCTGAATGAAGTTTCTGCAATCGGGGAAATAAGGGTCGTTGCCATAAGCAGGAACAACAGGACATTTCTGCCCACGCTGGCCACGGTTTTGGAGGAGCACGACGTAATATATCTTGCCGTCATGCTTTCGTCGATTGAAAGGCTTAAGCATATGCTGGGCCTTGAATGAGCTGGAGGGAATGAAAATGAACATTTTAATTATAGGCGGAGGACAGGTCGGAGAGCATCTCGCAAAGCTGATGATTGAAAACAGGCTTTCGGTCAAAATAATAGACAATCGCGAGTCGATAGTGGCGAGGCTGAGAAGCAAGTATCCCCCGGAATTGATATTTCTGGGCGACGGCACCGACACGGGAGTCTTAGAGGCCTGCGGGATTTCGGAGGCGGACGTTGTGGCGGCCGTGACGGGCGCCGACGAGTCGAACCTCGTGGTCTCAACGATAGCCAAGTATGAATTCAATGTGCCGAGAGTAATCGCGCGCGTGAACAACCCCAGAAACGAGTGGCTTTATAACTCGAATATGGGAGTTGACGTCGCGATAAACCAGGCGGATATAATGGCACACCTGATTGTCGAGGAAATTGACATCAAGAATATGATGACGCTCATGAAAACAAGCCGCGGCAAACGCTCCATTGTTCAGATACAGGTCGACGAGGGTGCCCGCGCCGCAGGGAAGCTGGTCAGGGAGCTAGAATTGCCGCATGAAGCGCTGCTCATCGCAATCCACCGCGGGGACGATGTGATCATACCCAGGGGGGGCACCCAGATAATGGCCGGCGACGGGATCCTTGCTTTCATCAACGACGAGTCCCGAGCGAAGCTCAACGGTATTTTCTGCCGGTGACGGCCGAGCGGGATAAAAAAATCGACGCAGGGGCCGTCGGGATTCCTGCGTCAATTTTTTGACGGAATATTATAAATAAAATTATTTTATGTATTGAAAAAATACGGAATAAGTAGTAAAATACATTGGCTCATATGGAATCTCGGCTCGGCCGAGAAAAAACTTTTATTATCCCGGGAGATGTGCTGGCAGAATGGACGCTGACCGAATACCCGCGCAAAACAGCTTCAAAACTGGTGCCGAACTTAATATGTATTTCTGCCGTTGATCACTGAGAATTGTTATTTCAGCCGCGGCAGTTGTTCTGCTGCGGTTTTTTGTTTTTTCGCGAAGGGACAGGACGCGGCTCTGAGCGGTTTCATTTCGATTATTTTGGCGAGAATATAAAAGGCGCTTCCCGTTAATGCTTCGGAATATTATTAAGGGACAGGCCTTCCGGCAGGCACCGAGCGGGGCAAAAGGCAATAACCTGTAAGGGGAAGAAAAATGGTTTGCAAATAGAGGAAGAGCCTGCGGATACAAGACTCCGTAACGCGGATTGCGAAGCCGGAGCCCGGTTTTGGCTTTCCTTGTATAAATCTATTATTATTCCTTATAAAAAAGGAGGGTTGAAGATGCATCTGGTATCAATGTATTATTTCAGTCAGGTGGTCGGCAAAAAAGTACGCGACTCAAGCGGCGCTGTTATCGGGAAACTGAAAGACCTTATCGCGGACACGGATTATGCCCGGCCTAAGGTTGTCGCAGCGCTTCTGCAAATAAACGGCAAGCCGCGAGCCGTGGATATTAACTCCGTCACGGTTTCAAAGCCCGGCAGGAAGCTCGTAATCACATGCGAAAGCCTGGAGCCGTTTTCGGAGGAAGGATTAAACACAATGCGGCTCGGGGAGAACGTCCTCGACAGGCAGATTGTCGATGTAAACGTGCGCAAGCTCGTGCGCGTTAACGATATCAGGCTCGCGGTCATGGCAAACGGAACATACGTCATAGCCACAGACGTGGGCACGGAGGGATTTCTGCGCAGACTCGGAGCTGAAAGGATGGTTTCGGCGCTTCTTAAACCCTTCGGAGTCGCCGTGCCGAGCCACCTCATCCTATGGGACGACGTAGAGGCCATAAATTTCGGGCATGCCGGGATCAAGCTTAAAAAGGAGAACTCCAGCCTCAACAAGCTTCACCCTTCTGACCTTGCCGATATCCTCGAAGATATGGACCGCAACACGAGACTTCAGGTTTTCAGCTCGCTTGACACCGAAAAAGCCGCGGACGTGCTAGAGGAGATGGACAGCGAAGCCCGTGAGAACCTGCTTGAGAGCATGCCGACTGATATGATGGCGGACCTCCTCGAAACCATGCCCGCCGACGAGGTCGCCGACATTCTCGACGACGTCAGCGAGGAAAAGGCCGAAGAGCTGCTCAACGAAATGGAAAACGAGGCTTCCAGCGAGGTAAGGGAGCTCATGGAGTACGAGGACAACGAGGTCGGCAGCCTTATGACCACCGACTACGTTTCCTTTAAAGACCACTACACGGTCGAGGAGACCCTTAACATACTCCGCGAAACAAAACCGGAAAGCGATACTATATACTATCTCTATATAGTCAACGACGAGGGAAAGCTCGAAGCGACCGTGTCGCTGCGGGACATTGTCGTGGCAAAGCCGGAAACAAAACTGCGCGACATTATGAAAACTGACATAGTGTACGTCAGGGATATCGATAAGATAGACTCCATAAACGACATCATAGCGAGGTATAACCTTTTGGCTGTGCCCGTCACCGACGAGGATAAGTCCATGCTTGGCATGGTCATAATAAACGACATTATTTACAATCTTCTCAAGTCGAGGAGAAAGAGGATTTAGTGCTGGGAGCTTTCGCTAAAGAAAGCGCGCTGGAATCTGGAATCCACGGTCTTTTGTACAAAATTAAAAAACGGGCTTCCCGCAGTTCGGGAGGCCCGTTTTTTATAAAACACGGCAGCCGTATCTTCGCCCGAGAAATCATAAAGGCGCTTTGCGATTATGTATACTGCTGCCGGTTTGCGCAATCAAGCGCCCTGGCCATGCCGCCAAAGCGCCTGATAAGCAAAGACAAAACCGGATATTTCATTTTTTCTTTTTCCTGAAGAAACCCTTTTCCTCAAGCCCGGCAAATTCCATAAGCAGCTCCTTTTGCTCCTTCGTCAGGTTGCGCGGCGTTTCCACGACCACGGTTACGAACTGGTCCCCGCGCCCCAATCCGCCGAGGTTCGGTATGCCCTTGCCTTTTAGACGGAAGACCGTGCCGGTCTGCGTGCCCTCCGGGATGGAGTATTTAACCTTTCCGTCGAGCGTCGGAACCTCAAGCTCGGCGCCGAGCGCGGCCTGGACAAAGCTTATCGGTATCTCGCAGAGGACGCTTGTGCCGTCGCGCTCAAAAAGCGCGTGGGCTCTTATATTTACAGATATCAGAAGATCGCCCGGAGGCCCCCCGTTGAAGCCCGCGTGGCCCTGGCCGCGCATCGATACGGCCTGTCCGTTGTCTATGCCCGCCGGAATTTTCACCTTCACGGTTTTCTGCCGCCTGACCTTTCCCTTTCCTTTGCAGGTTTTGCAGGGCTGATGAATTATCTTGCCGGTGCCGCCGCATCTCTGGCAGGGGGCGGATGAGGATATCATTCCGAGCACGGTTCTCTGCTGAGTGCGCACCGTGCCGGTGCCGTTGCATTGAGAGCACACCTCGGGAGTGGTGCCCGGTTCGGCGCCCGTCGCCCCGCAATCCGGGCAGTCCTCGATCCTGCCTATTTGGATATCCTTTTCGCAGCCGAAAGCGGCTTCCTCGAAAGACAGCGTTACGCTGACCCGGATGTTCTCGCCCTTTTGGGGCGCGGTCCTGCTTCTGCCTCCGCCGGCGCTGCCGAAAATCGACTCAAATATGCTGCCGAAATCGAAGCCCATATCGCCGAAGTCCCCGAAGCCCGAACCGGCGCCGAAGTTGGGATCGACTCCCGCGTGCCCGTACTGGTCGTAGCGGGCCTTCTTTTCCTTGTCGGAAAGCACTTCGTAGGCCTCGTTTATCTCCTTGAAGCGCGCTTCAGCGCCCTTGTCGTTGGGGTGCAGGTCGGGGTGGTTTTCCTTGGCGAGCTTCCGGAAAGACTTTTTTATTTCCTCGTCGGAAGCGTTTCTGCTTAGCCCTAGCACCTCATAATAATCTCTCTTATTCTGGTCTGCCATCGATATGTCTCCTCAATGCCGCATTTTTCCCGCACAATAAGGTCAGGTATGGATGAAAGCCTTGATAACGCAGCCGCGTTGAATGATAATAATTATAAAGAAATGCAAACATGTAAAGTACCGAAATGCCTTTTACAAAACGAGGTTTTGCGGGCGATTTCCGCCCGCAAAGCCCTGCTTCACGCGCCCGCGCCGGAATACGCGGGATTATTTCTTATCGTCGTCCACAACTTCATAATCGGCGTCGTAGTACTGCCCGCCCTGCTGACCGGCTCCGCCTGCGCCCGAAGTGTAACCGGCGCCTCCCTGCGCCTGTCCTCCGGCCTGGGAATACAGCTTTTCGCTGACTGCGTAAAACGCCTTTTGCAGCTCGTCGGTTGCGTTTTTTATATTGGAAACGTCGGTGCCGGACAGCGCCGTTCTGACCTTTGAAATCGCGTCCTCAATCGTCCTCTTGTCCTCGGCGCTTATTTTGTCGCCCATGTCGGCGAGGGTTTTCTCGGACTGGTAGACCATCTGGTCGGCGTGGTTGCGGGTGTCTACCTCTTCCTTGCGCTTTTTGTCTTCCGCCGCGTATTTTTCCGCTTCGCGCACGGCTTTTTCTATGTCCTCCTTGCTGAGGTTTGTGGAGGAAGTTATGGTTATATGCTGTTCCTTGCCGGTTCCGAGATCCTTTGCAGAAACGTTTACGATGCCGTTGGCGTCAATATCGAAGGTAACCTCGATCTGGGGCACACCGCGGCGCGCGGGCGCGATGCCGTCCAGATGGAAACGCCCTAGCGATTTGTTCTGAGCCGCCATCTCGCGCTCGCCCTGCAGTACGTTGACCTCGACGGAGGTCTGGTTGTCTGCGGCCGTCGAGAACACCTGGCTCTTTTTTGTCGGTATGGTGGTGTTGCGCTCTATGAGCTTTGTGAAGACTCCGCCGAGCGTCTCGATGCCAAGGGACAGCGGGGTTACGTCGAGAAGCAGGATGCCCTCCACGTCGCCGCCGAGCACGCCGCCCTGTATGGCCGCTCCGACCGCAACGCATTCGTCGGGGTTAATTCCGCGGAAGGGCTCCTTGCCGATAAGCTTCTTGACCGCTTCCTGGACGGCGGGAATACGAGTGGAACCGCCGACGAGAAGCACCTTGGAAAGCTGCCCCGCGGTTAGCCCGCTGTCCGAGAGCGCCTGATTTACGGGACCTATCGTCTTTTCCACGAGATGATTCGTGAGCTCGTTGAACTTCGCCCTGGTGAGCGTGATGTCAAGATGCTTCGGACCAGAGGCGTCCGCCGTTATATAAGGAAGGTTTATGTTCGTTGACATAACGCCGGAAAGCTCTATCTTGGCCTTTTCCGCGGCCTCGCGCAGCCGCTGCATGGCTACGCGGTCCGTAGAAAGATCCACGCCGTTTGAGTTTTTGAATTCGCTGAGCAGATATTTGACTATGCACTCGTCGAAATCGTCGCCGCCGAGGCGGTTGTTGCCCGCGGTGGCGAGAACTTCGATTACTCCGTCCCCGATTTCGAGCACGGAAACGTCGAAGGTGCCGCCGCCGAGGTCGTAGACCATTATCTTCTGTTCGGACTCCTTGTCGAGACCGTAAGCGAGCGCCGCCGCGGTAGGCTCGTTGATGATGCGCTTTACGTCAAGGCCGGCTATCCGCCCGGCGTCCTTTGTCGCCTGGCGCTGGCTGTCGGTAAAGTAAGCGGGAACGGTGATGACGGCCTCGGTGACCTTTGTTCCAAGATAGGCTTCGGCGTCCGCCTTCAGCTTCTGAAGGATCATTGCCGAAATTTCCTGGGGAGTGTAGCGCTTGTCGTCTATTGTCACCTTGTAATCGCTGCCCATCTCGCGCTTTATCGATATTACCGTCCTGTCGGGGTTGGTGATGGCCTGGCGCTTTGCGACGTGGCCCACCATGCGCTCCCCGGTTTTTGAAAAAGCGACCACGGACGGGGTGGTCCTGTTGCCCTCCGCGTTAGGTATTACTACCGGCTCGCCGCCTTCCATGACGGCGACGCAGGAGTTAGTCGTGCCCAGATCTATTCCTATGATTTTTCCCATTTATTTTATCCTCCAATTACAGTGAATGTGTTATTCCATATGTTGAAGCATGTTGTTTCAGTTTGCGACCTTGACCATAGAGAAGCGGATGACCTTTTCGCCCACCGTAAATCCCGCCTGGAATTCCTCAACTATGACCGATTCGCCCAGGGAGTCGTCCTCGACGTGGACAACGGCGTTGTGAAGCGAGGGGTCGAACTTTTCGCCCACAGCGGGGATCTTTTTGATGCCGAGCTTATCAAAAGCCTCCACAACCTGGTTCATTATCATTTCCACGCCCTTGTGGAAAGCCTCGTCCGCGCAGGGGATGGCCAGCGCGCGGCACAAATTATCGTATATCGGCAGAATTTTTGTAATGGTGTCGGCCTTTACTTCCGAGAAAATGGCCTCCCGCTCCTTCTGGCTCCTTTTGCGGTAATTGTCGTATTCAGCGGCCAGCCGCAGATAGCGCTCCTTCTCGGCGGCCAGCTCTGCCCTCAGGGCGTCGGCGGGGTCCGGCTGCATTTCGAATTCGGGGGTTTGGGCGTCTCCCTCGGGCTTCGCCGCGTCCTTGACCTCGTCCCTGCCGGCTTCCTCGTTAAATTCCGGTTCTTTCTTTTTCGACATGGGTTTCTGCTCCTTATCAGTTATTCATCCGCGGGCTTCTCGCTGCCGAGAACCGGCAAGTTGCTTTCCTTGCCGTCTACAAGCGACTTCATGCCCTTGGCTATATAGGAAAGGCTGGCCGCCACCTTGGCATAGTCCATACGGGTAGGACCCACGACGCCTAAAAGCCCCTCCACGCCGTCTCCGAGCTCGTACTTTGCGACCACGACGCTGGAGTCCTTAAGTTCCTCGACCACATTTTCCGAGCCTATGAGTATTTTCACGTCCGAATTGTCCTCGGGGACCGGCAGACGAAAAACATTTTCGCTCTCGGACAGGTAGTTCATAAGCTTGTGCGCCTTTTCCCAGTCGCGGTATTCCGGGTGCTCGAGTATATGCGAAGCGCCGGCGACAAACGCCTTCTTGTTCTCCGTTTCGCTCAGCGCGCGTATGGCAAAGCTGGCAATCGACGCCGATATTCCGTATATGTCGCCCGTCGCCCTCTCCACTGAGGAAATAAGGGTTCCGTCCATCTCGCTCTCCGGGCAGTTTGTAAAGTTCGCGTTGAAAACGGCCCCAAGCTTCAAAAGAAAGCCCTCATCAAGCGGCCTGGTGAGGTTCATAAGCCGGTTTTTCACAGTGTTGTTCGACAGCATCAGCACGACTATGAGAGTCCTCGGATCGACCTGTATGAAATCAAAGCGCCTTACGGTTACGGGGGTGCTTACCGCCGCAAGCGCGTAAGCGGGGTAATTCGTAAGCTCGGACACGAGCTTTCCGGCCTCCGAAAGAGCCTTGTCGAGCTGCTCCATCCTCACCTTGAGCGATTTGTTTATTTCTTCGGTTTCGGATATCGTAAGCATATGGCTCTTCATAAGCTCGTTCACATAAACGCGGTAGCCGAGGGATGTGGGGATGCGCCCGGCCGAGGTGTGGGGCTGCTCCAGAAGCCCGAGGCTCGTCAGCTCCGCCATTTCGTTTCTGATGGTGGCGGAGGAAAGCCCCAGCCCCTCGCTTATGGCGCGGGAGCCGACGGGCTCCGCCGTTTCTATATAATTTTCGATTATCGATTTAAGTATCTGCTTTTTTCGCTCGCTTATATTCATGGCATCACCGCCTCTTGGCACTCGTGTTATATGCGCTGCTAGCACTCGAGCTTCGAGAGTGCTAAACATAATTTAGCATCGCTTACGCGTATTGTCAAGAGAAAGGCTATGAATTTATTGTAAACACAAGCGCTTTTTAGCAAATATTAGCACCGGGGCTCCGCAGGTTCCGAAGGCGGTCGGGAAAAGTATTACAGTTGAATTACAGTTTCGCCCGAGATGTTGACATTATTAAGACATGAAGATATGCTTTAGCTACCAGAAAGCATTTCCTTATATTCTTTTCAAAGGAAAGCTCCGGCAAGTTGCTTTTTTGAGGAGAAGCGGTATGAAACCTTTATGCAGAATTACAGCGCTGGTCATTTCCGTCGTGTTGTGGCTCAACGTGCTTGCCTTCGGCGCCGGCGCCGCGGTCTTTTCGGACGAAGATTCCGTAACCTATAAAAACGCCGTCCAGATGCTGTACAGGCTACATATCATCGACGGCGAAAAAAACGAGGACGGCAGCTACAAATTCAGGCCCACGGACAACATTACCCGTGCGGAGTTTGTGAAGCTTGTCTGCGTGCTCTTAAACGGAGGACAGAAGATATACCTCGGCGAAACGCAGGACTCCATTTTCAAAGACGTCAAGGGCCACTGGGCGACGAAGTACATAGAGTTCTTAAGCAGCCTCGGGTACATTAACGGCTACGGCGACGGCAGCTTCGGTCCGGACAATACGATAACAGGTCAGCAGGCCGCCAAAATACTTCTTGCCGTCATCGGATACAAGCCGAGCAAGGAAGGGCTGACCGGCGAGAGGTGGGCGATAAGGACCGATTTAATAGCCAACATGAGGGGCTTTTACAAGGGGCTGCTCAGCAGCTTTCTCACGACCGACCCTCTTACCAGGGAGCAGGCCGCGCATATTGTCTGGAACGCCATGAACGTGAACATGGTCACCTACGAAAAGGACGAGCGTCTGGTGATGCAGGACAGGAATCTTCTTACTTTCTGCTATAACGTAAAGTATGTGGACGGTTACATATGCGCGAACGAGGCCGGCTACATCTTCCAGAGCCCGAGAAATCCGGAGGCGCCAGCGCCCGGGGAGTTCAAAACCCCTGCCGGCAAAACCTATATCAGGGCTTGGGACAACACGAACCATCTTGTGGAGTTTTCGTCGGACGCGGAGATGCTGGGGAAAAAGGTAAGGGTAGTTTACTTTTCGGAGAACAGGGACGGGCAGACGGTAAATTCCTTACTCTCAATCGAGGAGACGCTTTAGCATATTCACGCCGCAAATGATAAAGCTGCGGCATAAACGACGCCCGGATATTTAATAATATTGCGCTGACAAACATAGGGAGAACGGGGCGCGAAGCGAGAAATCTGAGGAATATTAAGGAAAATGCACCCTTATGTTACAATTCCGTTACAAATGGCAAAACGTATTGACTATGCACCTTTGGTATTGTATATTTGGTGTTGTTAAAGGCTGTTTTTATGCCTACATATAATTTTAAGGAGGTCAACTAATGAAGAACCTGAAAAGGATGCTTACATTGGTGCTTACGCTGGCTCTCGTATTCAGCCTGTTTGCCATCAATGCGAGCGCGGCCAGTTTCTCCGACAACAGCACGATCGTAAACAAAGAAGCTGTTTCGGTTATGACTGAGCTGAACATCATCAAGGGCTACGAAGACGGTAGCTTCAAGCCCACCCAAGTCGTGACCCGTGCCGAAATGTGCAAGATGCTCTGCGTCGCACTCAACGGCGGCAATGACCCTGTACTTGGCTCCGACGCTCTCTCGATTTTCAGCGACACCAAGGGACACTGGGGCAACGCCTACATCGCATACTGCTTCAACTTGGGGCTCGTAAACGGTGACTCCGGCAAGGGCGGCACCTTCCGTCCCGACGCCACTGTAACCGGAACAGAGGCTGCTAAGATGATGCTCGTCGCTATGGGCTACAAGTCAGAGTTCGCCGGCTTCACCGGAGCCGACTGGGCGATGAACGTAACAGTAGCGGCAAACCAGAAGGGACTCTTCGACAAGATCAGCGGCCTGAACCTCTCGACGGGACTTTCCCGCGACAACGCGGCTCAGCTGATTTACAACGGCATCAATGCTGACAAGGTTACATATGACTATGTCCTCAGCACCAACGCCTCCGGAGAGCTCGTTTCGACCGCAAGGATCAAGGACATCTCCCCGGCCGAGACCATTCTCAGCAAGAACTACGGCGCCACCAAGATAACCGGCGTTGTTAAGTCCAACGAGAACGGCTTCGTCGTAGGCGCAAAGCAGGACGAGGGCTACACCTGGATCGACCGTGACGCCGACAACACCGTTGACGACGGCGAGACCTTCAAGGTCACCACCAGCGCCGACCTGCTCGGCCAGAAGGTAAACTTCTATGTAAAGGCCAACGCCAATCCTTCCAAGGAGTGGACCGTGTTCGGCACTCCGATAGCTTCCTCCGACAACAAGATCGTCACCTTCACGGGCAGCAAGGCTCCCACGCAGTCCGAGGCCCAGTTCGACGACTACATGAAGGCCCAGGGCATTTCGGCCTACGCGGCCACCGTATTTGAAAACTACGGCGGCAACGCCAACTCAGTCGTGGCCGGCGGCACCGTAACAACTCTTGCCGGCGCTTTCGCGATCCGCAGCAACGTGAACGGCATAGTAGTTAAGTTCATCGACAACAACGCCGACAAGACCGCGGACTACGTCTCGATAGTCAAGCCGGCCGCCGGTAAGGTAGTCACCTACAGCACCGCGGGCGAAGGCTACATCAGCGTAAGCGCTCTCACCGGCACCAACGCCAACGTTCCCGCCATCGCAGGCGAGAAGTTTGCGAACGTTATCGGCGCAGACAAGATAGCTAAGGACGACTACGTCACCTACTACAAGATGGGCACCAAGTGGATCGTGACGAAGTGCAATTCCGTTACGGCCAACATAACCGCCACGGAGTCCCCGAACGCTCTTGCCGGAACCACCACCTACAAAGGCTCCAACCTCGTAACCAGATATGAGGAAAGCAACACCGCTACGACTCTTGCCGCAGCCGTCAACCTCGGAAAAGACTGCGTCATGTACACCGACCCCAACGGCTATGTCGTATTCGCCAAGCCCGCTGCTGCGGACAACAAGTATCTCGTAGTCATCTCCAGTAACGACACCCCGGTGATAAACATGGACGTCACCCAGCTCCGCGCGAAGGTCCTGTTTGAGAGCGGCAGCATCGAAATGATCACCGTTTCCAAGCTTGCAGGAACCCTTGTGAGCGGCAACTCCACCGGAGCCGAGCTTGACGAAGTATCGGCAGCCAACACCGGACGCATCTACACCTACAAGCTCCTGAGCGACGGCACCTATGACCTGACCGCCCAGGCCGCTGCGGACACCAAGTATCTCACCGGATTCAAGACCAACAATCCTGTTCTCACCACCGCTGCTGGAACTTCAAGCGCAGACTCCAAGACCCTGTTCGTAGTCGCGAACGCTGCTAAGACCAGCGCGACCGCCTACACCGGAATAGAGAACGCGCCCGAGGTTACCGGCCTCAACACCGCGACCACAGTCGGTATCGCCCTCAACAACTCCACCTCTGGCGTTGCCAAGGTAGTCTTCGCGATAGGCGGAACCGGCGCGACCTCGGCTAAGTACCTCTTCGTTCTTTCGAAGACACCGACAGTCACCCTCGACAGCAACGGCGCCAACGTCTACACCTATAAGACCCTTGTAAACGGCGTCGCAACCGACCTCGTAGTAGAGGGTGCGGCAGCTGCCGGCGCATTTGAGAGCGCTGGACTCTATCGCATCGACAACGCCGGCGCGGCCATTGCGATCAGCGCAAGCAACAAGATGACCGTAAACGCGATGCTCAACAACTACGTCACAGCAGCCGACACCTTGGCCTGCGCGAACAACGTCGTCAAGGGCCTGGTAGTCAACCCCGACGGCACCACGCAGATTTCGCCGCTCACCTACAATGACAGCACCAAGGTCTATGTCATCGACGGAAAGACCGTTACCGAGAGCAGCATCGGCGAGGTCGCCGTAACGGGCAGCGCGGCAAGCACCAGCAACATCATAATAACCAGAGCTTCCAACACCGTCACCGAGGCCAACTACAACGTAGCCGGCATCGTCTACATCGTGAAGGGCAACTATGCTGCTCCGGCGACTATGACAATGACCTTGGCCGGAACCACTAATGCCGGTGCGTACAACATGCTCAACGCCGCAATCAGCACAGATACCGGCGCAACCGCGGGTGACACCATCACGCTCAACGCCACGATCGCCAGCGGCACGATAATCTACGGTGCGGCGGCGGTAACCGGCGGCGGCGCGTTTGCCGACCCGACATTCACCATAACCGGCGCCGGCATCTACAGGCTCACCTACCGCATAACCGACACATCCACGGGCATCTCGTCCACCTACAATTACTTTGTGAACCTGGCTGTCTAATTAGCCGGTTGACTCAGTAAGACCAAAAGCGCATCGAACCCCGGGGCTTCTGCCCCGGGGTTCTCAGCTTGTCAAAGGACTTGTTTGCAGCAAAAAAGCTTCGCAGAATTTCCGCCGCAAATGGCGGAAAAAAGTCAAATCTGTCATTCCGGCGGCGTGTACGTCTGAAATGACACCTCTCATGACGGGCGCGGCAGAGCGTCCGTCATTAAACTCCCTTGTCAAAAAAGCCCATTGGGATTTTTTGACAGTCTGCAAACTTCGGGGCTTCTGCCCCTGGGTTCTTTAATTTGCGCCGAGTTTACAATTGCCGAAGCAGCAAGTGCCCAAGGGCTTGTGCGCCTTTGTTTGGGAGCCGGCAAAATATTGCCTTGAAATCGCGGCGGAGATACATTAAACTGTAACCGTAGCGATTTGAGAGGGAGGCGGGGGAGTGCTTTTTTCGTGGGTATACGACACCGCATTCGGCAAAATATGCATAAGCGCTGACGAGCATTCCGTAAAAGCCGTTTGCTTCGGCGAAACGCTCCGCGGCGCTGAGAGGGAGACGGAGCTTATAAAACGAGCGCACAGGGAGCTTTGCGAGTATTTTGACGGCAGGAGAAGAAGCTTTGAAATTCCCTTGTCGCCGGAGGGCACGGCGTTCCAAAAGGAGGTCTGGGGGGTGCTTTGCAAAATACCCTTCGGCGAGACGCGATCATACGGCGAAATCGCGCAGGCGGCGGGCAGGCCCCTGGCGGCGAGGGCGGCGGGGAACGCCTGCAACAGGAATCCGATAGCCGTAATTATACCCTGCCACAGGGTTATCGGGAAAAGCGGCGGGCTTGCAGGCTACGCCGCGGGACCCGGCATAAAGAAAGCCCTGCTTGATCTGGAGAGCCGCTCCGCGCGCAGATACCAATACGGAGAGCGCGAGCTCGGATACCTGAAATCGCGGGACGAAAGGATGCGCCTGCTTATAGAGAGGGTCGGTTTTCCCAAATACGAGGTCATTCCTGACCTTTTCGCGGCGCTTGCCTACAATATAGTCGGTCAGCAGGTCTCTGCGAAAGCCGCCGAGACGGTATGGCGCCGGCTGAACGAAAAATTTGGAGAGCTTACGCCGGAAAAAGTGCTTTCCATGCCCGCCGAGGAGCTGCAGGGCGCGGGGATATCCATGAGGAAGGCCTCGTATATACGCGACGCGGCTCTGAAGATAAAAAACGGCGAACTGGACGCCGCGGCGCTGAAAGGCATGCCGGACGAGGAGGTATGCGAGAGGCTTTTCGGTCTTCGCGGCGTGGGCAGGTGGACCGCCGAAATGCTTATGATATTCTCGATGGAGCGTCCCGACATACTGAGCTATGACGATCTCGGAATCCGAAGGGCGATAATGAGGCTTTACGGCCTTGAAAAGCTCGGCAGGGAGGATTTTGAAAAATACCGCCGCCTGTTCAGTCCTTACGGAACCATCGCATCATTTTACCTCTGGGCGCTGAATGACATGAAGGAAGGTTTTTGAATTTGGGTCAGTTTTTCGAAATGCTAATGGTGCTCTGCTTCGGCGTGTCATGGCCGTTTTCGGTCGCAAAATCCTACCGATCGAGGACGGCGAAGGGCAAGAGCCTGTTTTTCATCTCGCTTATATGGATAGGCTATGTCTGCGGGGTAGCGGGAAAGATAATAACGCGGAACATCACCTATGTGTTCGTGTTCTATGTAATCAATCTTCTAATGGTTTCCTGCGACATCGCCCTGTACTTTCGAAACAGAAGGCTGGATAAAGAGAGAATCGAGGCTTAGGATTTGAACGAAGCGTTTAATAAAATCAAGGAAACGAAAATTCGCCGCTACGAGGCCATGAACCAGTATGCCAGAAAGGGAGGAACCGTTCTGTTGGGCTCCTCGCTGATGGAGCATTTTATGATAAGCGAATTTCTGATGGGAGAGGGCATCTGCAAGGTCGTTTACAACCGTGCAGTCGAGGGATGGCGCAGCGAGGAGCTCCTGAAAAATCTGGAGACCTGCGTATTCGGCCTCGAACCGTCAAAAATTTTTATAAATATAGGCAGCAACGACCTCGACCGTCCGGGAGACCCTCTGCCGGGTCTGGTCAAAAATTACAGAAAGATCTTAAACAAAATAAAGGAGCGTCTGCCGGACTGCACGATTTATATTATGGCGTATTATCCGGTTCCGAGACTCTCAGACAAGACGGATACGCCTGTAAAAAGACTTCGCACAAGGGAGAGCGTAGAGGGGGCGAACGGGGCTTTGAAGGCCTTGGCCGCTGAAACCGGCTGCATATACCTGGACCTGAATCCGGTTTTGAGGGACGGCGAGGGTTATCTTCGGGAGGAATTTGCGGCCGACGACGTGCATCTCAAGCCGGCTGCCTACAAGGCGTTATTCGACGAGCTGAAGGAATATCTTTGAGAATAAAAAGGGCGGACGGCGTTTAACGCCGTCCGCCCATAGAGCATCATAGGATCTCAATCCAGCTCGAACATGCCCGTGTAAAGCTGATAATATTTGCCGTGCTCTGAAATCAGCGAATCATGGTCGCCGCGCTCTATGATCTCGCCGTTTTCCATTACCATTATGGCTTTTGCGTTGCGTACGGTCGACAGCCTGTGGGCTATTACAAACACGGTGCGCCCCTCCATCAGCTTGTTCATTCCGCTCTCTATAAGCGCCTCAGTTCGTGTGTCTATGGAGCTGGTCGCCTCGTCCAGCACAAGGACGGGCGGCGCCGCGACTGCGGCCCTCGCGATTGCTATAAGCTGGCGCTGACCCTGGCTGAGATTTGCTCCGTCGCCCGTGAGCATGGTGTCGTAACCATGCGGCAGATGCGATATGAAAAAGTCGGCGTTCGCAATTTTCGCGGCGCGAAGGATTTCCTCGTCAGTCGCGTCCAGTTTGCCGTATCTGATGTTGTCCCTGACCGTGCCCGTAAACAGGTGCGTGTCCTGCAAAACCATCGCGAGGCTGCGGCGCAGATCGTCCTTTTTGATGTTTTTGATCGGAATCCCGTCGTAAAGGATTTCGCCCTGGTCAATGTCGTAGAAACGGTTCAGAAGATTAGTTATCGTGGTCTTGCCGGCGCCGGTCGATCCCACCAGCGCTATTTTTTGACCGGGCTTTGCATATAGGGAGATATTGTTTATCACTATTTTGTCGGGCGAATAGCCGAAAGTCACATTGTTGAAGCGCACGTCGCCTTTTACCTGAGTATAGGAATATCTGCCGTCTTCGCCGGGGCTTTTCCATGCCCAGAGGCCCGTTTTCCTGGAAGTCTCCCTGATAGTCCCGTCGGGCGAGATATCTATGTTCACCAGAGTGACGAAGCCGTTATCCTCCTCGAGAGGGAGGTCCAGCATTTCAAAAATCCGTTCCGCGCCTGCAAGCGCCGCGAGAAGCGTATTGAACTGCTGTGAAATCATCGTTATGGGGTGGGAAAAGGAGCGGGTGTACTGGAGGAAGGAGGCGATGGTGCCGATATCCGTATAGCCCAGCAATACCAGCCAGGCGCCCGTAGCTGCGGTGACGGCGTAGTTTACATAAGATAGGTTGCCCATTATCGGCATCAGTATGCCCGAAAAGGTCTGCGCGCTGCAGGCGCTGCTGCGCAGATTCTCGTTCAGCTTTTCAAATTCTTCTATGGCCTCGTCTTCGTGGCAGAAAACCTTTATGACCTTCTGCCCGGAAATCATTTCCTCAATGTAACCGTTGATTTTGCCGAGGTCGCGCTGCTGCTTGGAAAAGAATTTTGCGCTCTGCCCGCCGATCTTTTTTATTGTCAGGGTCATGACGATTATCATTACGACCACGAGCACCGTAAGCAGGGGGCTCAGGACGAGCATCATGATGAAAACGCCGCAAACCGTGAAAAGCGAAGTTACAAGCTGGGATATCCCCCGCCCGAGAGCCTCTCTGAGCGTGTCTGTGTCGTTAGTGTAAAGGCTCATAAGCTCGCCGTGCGTATGAGCGTCGTAATACTTTATAGGGAGGTCCTGCATGTGCCTGAACATATCGACGCGGATGTTGCGCATGGTGCCGGTAGAGACTATCATCATAAGGCGGTTATATATATAGGTTGAAACTACGCCCGCCGCGTATACCGCGCCCATCAGAAAAAGAGTTCTGATAAGGTTTGAAAAATCGGGGGATTTATGACCTATGTATTTGGTGAGGTCATTGATTATGGGTTTCAGGAAATAGGTCCCCGCGACGCCGGCAAGCGAGCTGATGGCCGTTGTAATGAGAATGATTACAAGGTGCAGTTTATAGGGGCCAAAGTATTTCAGAAGACGGACCAGGGTTTTTCTGAGGTTTTTGGGTTTTTCAAGGCTTCTGTGCCCCATGCCTCTTCCGGGCCCGATGGGCCTGTTGAGAGCGGGACCGCTGCTCGGAGCTGAATTTGCTGCGGACATTTACGCAACCCCCTTCTGCTGTGATTCGTAGACCTCTTTATATATCCGATTATTTTTAAGCAGTTCTTCATGGGTGCCGACTGCGTTTATCTTTCCGTCTTCCAGAACGATTATTTTGTCGGCGTCTATAACCGAAGCTATGCGCTGGGCGATAATTATTTTAGTGACGTCCTTGCGTCCGTCGCGCAGGGTCTGGCGTATTGACTGATCGGTTGCGGTATCCACAGCGCTGGTGCTGTCGTCGAGTATGAGTATTTTGGGCTTTTTGAGCAGGGCGCGGGCTATGCAGAGCCGCTGCTTCTGCCCGCCGGACACATTTACGCCGCCCTGACTGAGATCCGTATCGTAGCCGTTCGGAAAAGAGCTTACAAACCCGTGAGCCGCGGCAAGCTTGCAGGCCTCGATTATCTCATCTTCGGACGCGTTTCTGTCGCCCCAGCGGAGATTGTCACGGATTGTGCCTGAGAAAAGCTCGTTTTTCTGGAGCACCATCGCCACCGCCGACCTGAGATTTTTCAGCTTGTATTGTCTGACATCGTGCCCGCCGACGACGACTCTGCCGCCGTAAACGTCGTAAAGCCTCGGAATAAGCTGCACAAGCGTTGTCTTCGCGGAGCCGGTGCCGCCGATGATGCCCACCGTTTCTCCGCTTTTAATTTTCAGATTGATGTTTTCGAGAGTAAGGTTGTTCCCGTCCTTAGCGTAACTGAAGGAGACGTTTTCAAAAACGATCGAGCCGTCCTCGGGAAGCAATTCGGCGTCCGCGTCCTCGTCGCTTATGTCGGGTATTTCGTCCAGAACCTCGGAAATGCGGGTCAGGGAGGCCTTTGACATGACGAGCATAACGAAAGACATGGAAATCATCATAAGCGACATGAGTATCTGCGAGGTGTAGCTTATAAAGGACATGAGATCGCCGGTAAGCATGTTTCCGGCAACGATCATCTTGCCGCCGAACCATGAAACGGCTATCATGCAGGCGTACATGGCCAGCTGCATGCAGGGCATGTTCAGAATGAGAAGCTTTTCCGCGTTTCTCTGAGCGTTCTGCAGTTCAGTGGCCGAGAATTCAAACTTTTCGTTTTCGTAGTCGCGCCTTACAAAAGATTTCACGACCCGGATAGCGATAAGGTTTTCCTGAAGATAGGAATTCATCTTGTCGGTTTTACCGAGCATAACAAGGAATCGGGGAAAGGCTTTTATTATAATAAAAGCAAGCACCATCGCCAGGATAGGCACCGCCACCAGAAATACTACGGAAAGCGACGCGTTTATTCTGACGGCCATCGCAGAAGTGAGTATCAGCAGCGCCGGGGCGCGGACCGCTATGCGAAGAACGGTCATCGCAGCCATCTGCGCGGAAGTGATATCGGTGGTGAGCCTTGTAATGAGAGACGCGGTGCTGAATTTGTCGATGTTCGCGAAAGAGAAGTCCTGTATCTTCCTGAATATCTTTGAACGGAGACCGCTGGAAAAACCGGTCGAGGCTAGAGCCGTAAACCTTCCGGATACCGCTCCGAAAGCCATGGCCAGGCAGGCCAGCAATATCATAATAAGCCCCTGTTTTATAATGTAGGGCAGGCCGCCTCCTCCGTTTATGCCGACGTTTATAATTTTCGCCATTACAAGAGGTATGAGAACGTCGAGCGCAACCTCCATTATTACCGAGAACGGCGCGAGTATCGCGTAGATTTTGTATTTCCCCAAACAAGGGAGCAGCTTTCTTAACATTTTCTTCTTCCCTTCTTTTGCTTGTGTAGCTCGTGTATAAGACTGCAAAAGTCGTCGTTGTCAAAGGAAAAGTTTTTAATAATGCGTTCGAGAATGCCGTTTAGAAGGAGTCGTTCCTCCTCGCTGATGTTCTCGAATATTTTCTCGTCAAAGAGCTCGAGATCCCGCCTGCAGTTTGTCAAAGTCTCCATACCCTTTTCCGTGACGGTAAGAACGTTGCAGCGCCGGTTTTCGTTGTCCTCGCTTTTCCTCAGCATCCCCGCCTTCTGAAGACGTTTCGTGGATAAAGCTATCGAGGCGGGAGAAACGTCGAGCTTCTCGGCTATATCGTTCTGCGTGCAGCCCTCGTTTTGTATGATATGCTCAAGAATGCGTAGCTGGCTGAAATGAAGGCCCTTGGAGGAGAAAACCCGGCCTATTGACACGCGCCTCATCATGGCCACACGGTCGATGTTTCTCCCGAGCTCGGTCAAGGATAACTGCACAAAAAAACCTCCTTTCATATAAGCGCTTAATAATTAAGCAGTTAACATATTGCATAATAACGCATTGATTTGATCATGTCAATAGTTTTTTTCTCGGTTTCAGCCGGGATGAAAAAATGATTTTCCCCGGAAAAAATCCGGGATCCCCGCGGCGGACGGCAGGAATCCCGGATTTTTCCGGAGTAGTCTTAATTTAAGTCTTCTAAATTATTAAAATCAGTCCGATTACGGCGAGGCAGCCGCCGATGATATTGGTCATGGTCAGCCTTTCGTGGAGAAGTATGACCGAGCATATTATAGTTACCAGCGGAGAGCAGGCCATTATGAGCATTACAATCGAGGCGGAGCCGTGCTTAAGGGCTGAAAAATAGGCGAGATCGCCGATGAGCATCGCAAAAATCGCTTCAAAAACCAAAAAAAGCAGCGTTTTTAACGAAACGGCCTTCAGTTCAGGCAGGTATCCCGCAAAGACAAGCCAGAGAATCAGCACCGCGGCCGTAAAAAAAGTCCTGACGGACAAACCCACGACCGGACTTAAGCCTCTCAGCCCCACCTTTGCGAAAATCGGCGCTATGCCCCAGCAAACCATGCCGATAAACGCGAGAACATAAAACATAAGCTTGACCCCTTTTCTTTTAATTTTTATGTCCAGGCGCCTTCGTTTAGAATTTATTTTTAAGGACGTGAAACAATAAAAAAAAGAAAACGGGAGTGCGGTATTTGAAAAAGCATTTTTTTATTTTGTTTTTATGCCTGTTTCTGGGTCTTACGGGAAAATCCTTCGCAGAAACCGCCGGCGTCGGCCTCGATCCGTTTATGACCGGCAGCCTGCTTTCCGGACCCGTAAAAGAGCTGCCCTGGGATAAAGAAACAGACTTTTTGGCCGCTAAGGAGCAGAACGGATGCCCGGTTCTGCTGGGGGCGTACAGAACCGTTCTTCGGGATCCGCTGCCCGGCGAGGAGCATAACGTTCATTTAGCGGCAAGCTACATTTCGGGAACAGTTATAAAGCCCGGAGAAATATTTTCCCAGAACGGAAAAGCGGGGCCGTATACCAGAGAAAGAGGGTTCAGAGAAGGCCCCACATATCATGGGACAACGCTAGCAAAAACTATCGGAGGTGGAGTGTGCAAAATTTCCTCCACTCTCTTCAACGTCGCGGTTTTGTCCGACGTTCAGATAGTGGAGAGGCATACCCACAGTATGCCGGTTCCTTATGTGCCTTACGGGCAGGACGCAACGGTAAGCTACGGAGCAAAGGATTTCAGGTTCAGAAACAGCAGCGGGGACAACATTCTGATTATGGCGCGAGGCGTTGGAAACAAGCTCTTCATAGCGTTTTACGGAAAAAACGCGCCTCCGGAAATCAAATGGAGCCACGAGGTCCTGAAAACCGAAAAAGCGCCGGTGCTTATAAAAAGAAATCCGGCGCTTCCCTGCGGCACTGAAAGATTTGTTCTCGAAGGAATGGACGGCGGAGAAATAAAATCATGGATTACGCTGACTTATCCGGACGGTACAAGCCGGACAAAAGATTTCGGTATAAGCTGTTACAGGCCGCTTCCTTTCATCAAGGAAGTGTCGGATTAAATAGCGGAGGGATCCTCCCTCCGCTTCAGCTTGTCAAAGAACTTGTTTATGGCAAAAAAAGCTTCGCAGAATTTCCGCCACGAATGGCGGAAAAAAGTCAAATCTGTCATTTCCGGCGGCGTGTACGTCGGAAATGACACCGCTCATGACGGGCGCGGCAGAGCGGCCGTCATGAAGCCCCCTTGTCAAAAAAGCCCAAAGGGCTTTTTTGACAGTCTGAAGCGGAGGGATCCTCCCTCCGCTTTTCAAACAAGCGCGCCCCGCAGCAGTATTTCCTCGTTCTGATTATATATTTCGGGAAACTGCACGGGGGGGATGGGGTTCACTCCGAGCCCAACCTCGATTGTGAAGCCCGGCTCCCTGAAATCCTGTATGAACCAGTCCTTGTATCCTGCGTACGACGCTTCATAGGGGTTTTCCGATATGGCATAGCCGCTGACCCTTGAAAAAAGCTCCGCTATGGCGGTCGATTCGGGCGGCTGGAGATCTTTGAAAGTATAGTAGATTACCTCGCCCTGCGTGTGATAAGAGATAGTCAGGCTGAAGCCCTGTCTTCTGGTGAAATCGGCCATCGCGGCGGATTCAGGTTCCGAGAGGGGGGCTTCTCCTCCGTAATCCCTTGGCGCCGGCCCGGTTATCCCCTGGGCCAGCTCATCCTCTTTTTCTTTTTCCCATTCCGCCGGGTAGTTCAGATTCAAATCGACGCCGCGGATATTCGCTTTCCAGACGCGCGGAAGCGGAAGGCCGGTTTTGTTGAGCTTTGCCGCCTCCGTGTAAGCGGGATCGGTGTAGTTGGGCCAGTAATTGACGAGGTCGACTCCGTCGGGATTGACCATGGGTATTATGTAGATGCTGCTTCGCTCCCAGATGTCAGATGTCCGGTAGCCGCGGATGCTTCCGCCCGTCGAATAGGCCTTTGAGAAGTTTTCGATGAACTTCATCAAAAGCGGCGTGGTAATGCTTTCGTTGGCGTGGTGAGATGCGTTGTAGGATACCGTGTTCGCCCCTCTGCCTATCCTGATGTAAAAAAGGGTTTTCCCCATAACGCTTTTTCCTATGCTTCCGACGGACAGGAAGGGATATCTTGCGCGAAGCCCGCGTATCTGCCGTTCCAAAATCTCGTAAGTATAGTCTATGTCCGTGTATACGACGTCCAGGCCGTAAGGCACCGTAAGCCTTTGGCCAACGGAAATGCGGTCCGGGTCTATTCCCGGATTTGCCGTCAGTACGGCGTTTTGAGTAGTGTAAAACTTCTTTGCTATCTTGTATATCGTATCGCCCGGCCGAACCGTGTAGTTGGCATAGCCCACAATAAAGCGCTCCATGACTCGCCAGGTTTCGGGGCCTGCTATTCCGTCCGGCGTCAAGCCGTAATCTCTTTGAAAACCGATCACGGCTGACCTGGTCTGATTTCCGAACTGCCCGTCTATGGGTCCGGGGCTGTATCCGAGCCTCCTCAGAAGGCTCTGTATCAATTTGACGTTAGGGCCTGAGGAGCCCAAAAGCATCGTTTCCATTTGCCGCTCCTTTCATAAGACGGTTTGCGCCGCCTTAACTCTTAGTATTATTATATTTTTGAGACTCCGGTATGACATAAAAAAGGCGCCCTGAAGCGCCCTTTTTGATTTAAGATGATCATCCTATATTAAAGAACCTGAGGATGCCCTTGAGAAAGCTTCTTTTCTCCGCGCAGGCTACGGCGTCGGATGCGACGATATCGCACCTTGCAATCTCCCTGCCGTCAAGAAAATATACGACATCTCCGACCTTTTGATTGATTCCGACCGGCGCGCTTATGCCCTCCGGCATCTCGACTCGGCTTTCAACCCGCCGCAGCTCCTCGGCGCTCAAAACAGCCTCGGCTGTTTTTGGAACAGAGCATAGCACTTTTTCCGATATCCCGCCCGAAACTTTCAAATATAGCTCGTATTCCGGCGCCTTCAGCGGCAGCAGCTTCAGCTTGTCAAAACCGTAATCCAGAAGCGCCCTGTGATCGCCCCAGTCGTCCCATCCGTTAAGGGTTGCGGCTACAAGGCGGACGCCGTTCCTCTCAGCGCAGGTGACAAGGCACCTGCCGCTTTTTTTTGTATAACCGGTTTTTATTCCGATGGCTCCGTCATAGGTTTTTAACAGCTCGTTATGGTTCCTCAGCAGGCGGCCGTCCTTAATGCCGTTGTAGCGTATGCGCTTTACATAAGTAGAGGCTATTTCCTGAAAATCCTTGTTTTTCATAGCGGCAGCGCCTAATCTTGCGAGATCCAGCGCAGTCGTGTAATGGGATTTGCCGTCAAGGCCGGAAGGAGTGTCAAAATGAGTGTCCGAAAGCCCCAGCTCAGACGCGCGGGCGTTCATAAGCTCGACGAAGCGGGGTATGGAACCGCAAAGCAGATGCGCTATCACATTGGCGGCATCGTTTCCGGATTCGAGAAGCAATCCGTAAGTTATTTCGCGCATTGTGAGCCTTTCGCCCGCTACAAGCCCCATAGATGAGCCCTCAACTATAATTGCCTCCGCAGGAACCTCAAATTCCGTGTCAAGTTTTCCGGATTCGCAGGCAAGGAGACCGGTCATTATTTTTGTCGTCGATGCCATGGGGAGCCTTGCATGGACATTATAGCCTTTTACAAGCCGCCCCGTATCGGCCTCAACAAGCGCGCAGCTCTTGGCCGAGAGCGCGTATGCGCCGAAAGAAATCGAAATGAACAGCACCGCCAACAAGAATGAAACACTTAGTTTTTTCAGCAAGAACAACACCGCCGTAAAAAGTTCTACAATAGATTGTTTTCTTTAGCGTTTTTCGTTATTAATGCAATTTATGAATATTCAGGGCAGGTCTGGCAAAATGCCTGCAAACTAACATTATATTCACTGGGGGGAAATAATATGAATAATAAAATTAATGAAAAGAGCATGGCTGCGAGGCTTATTAAAGCCCAGCGCGATATCGACGGACTAAAACCGGAGCGGGACGAAGGCTGCGACGACGAGAAGAATATCTGCGGCGGCTGCCGCAGACAGTGCTTTTGCATATCTGAAACCGAGTTTGCGCTTATTTTTGACTATTTGACGAGAAATATAAGCGAAAAAGATGTTTTAGAAATCATAAGCAGGGCCAAGGCCCAGTGGGAGAAGCTCAAAACACATTGCCCGGCGGTCGCGGAGATGCTTGAGGGAATAGTCACTCTTGAGGAGCTTCTTAAAACGGACAAGATAACGCTGCCGTTTTCCTGCGTGTTTTACAGCGAAAGCGATGGCGGATGCCTTATATACGAAGTCAGGCCGCTTATTTGCAGGGCTTACGGCATAGGCCTTTTTGAAAAAACGGTTCCGGACTGCGGAAGAGCCGGCCGTCTGCCCGATTTTTACAGGAGAATTCTCAGCTTCCTTTTTCTCGGAAATGCAAAAGGGGGATGCGTTATAATAAGGAGACCCGCGCCTCTGTTTTATTATTTCAATATGATTTTCAAAAACACCGAGTCCGGGAAAGTGCCTGAAATCGAATTTTGCCGCGACCTCTTGTGCCTCAGCGAGGAGGAATATGTAAAAAAGCTTGTTGAAACCTGGAACCCGCGATAAGGGCGGCAATAGGAAAATCGTATGTCCCCGTATGTCTGCGCAGGGACATACGGGGACATCGTCGAGCGCAGATACGCTCATTTTGGGATGCAGCTTATGCCCGCACCGCAGCGTCGATAAGCTCGCTTACAATACCCGGGTCGGAGAGCGTCGCAAGGTCGCCTAAATTCTCGAATTCTCCCGATGAAATTTTCCTCAAGACGCGCCTCATTATCTTCCCGCTGCGCGTTTTAGGCAGTTCCCTGACAAAGTGTATCACATCGGGGCAGGCGATAGGCCCGATTATGCTGCGCACCCTCTGCCTTATCTGTTCTTTCAGTTCCCGGTCGGCCTTAGCTCCGTCTTTGGTTATGACGTAGGCGCATACGGCCTCGCCCTTTATATCGTGCGGAAAGCCTACGACCGCAGCTTCGGCCACGGAGGGGTGATTGACTATTGCGCTTTCTATCTCCGCGGTGCTTAAACGATGACCCGAGACGTTAAGCACATCGTCCAGCCTGCCCAGGAGCCACAAATAGCCGTCATCGTCTTTTAGGGCGCCGTCGCCGGTAAAATAATATCCGGGATGTGCGGAGAGATAATTTTGCCTGAAACTCTGGGGGCTGTTGAATACGGCCTTCATCAGCCCGGGCCAGGGCGCCTGTACGACAAGGCGTCCCGCAACTCCGGGCGCGCATTCCGTGCCGTCCTTGTCGAGCACGGCCGCCATTATGCCGAAGAAGGGCAGGGCCGCGGAGCCGGGTTTTGCCGGTATTGCTCCCGGCAGGGGAGCTGCGATTATGCCGCCGGTCTCTGTCTGCCAGTAGGTATCGACCACGGCGCAGCGCTCCTTGCCTACAACTTTGTAATACCACATCCATACGTCGGGATTTATCGGCTCGCCTACGGAACCGAGTATGCGAAGGCTGCTAAGATCGCGACTGAGGACCCATTTCTCGCTTTCCCGCATCAGGCTGCGTATGACGGTCGGAGCCGTATAAAAAATACTCACCTTGAACCTCTCGACGATCTGCCAGAAGCGGTCCGGTCTCGGGTAGTTCGGCACACCCTCAAACATCAGCGTTGTGCCGCCGAGCAGGAGGGGGCCGTAAAAGGCGTAGGAGTGCCCCGTTATCCAGCCTATGTCCGCTGTGCACCAGAATATATCGTTTTCACGAATATCAAAGACATATTTTGTGGTGAGCGCCGCGTACACGAGGTAGCCTCCGGTCGAGTGCGCTATGCCCTTGGGCTTGCCGGTGCTTCCGGAGGTGTAAAGGATGAAGAGCGTATCGTTGGAATCCATCTCCTCCGGCAGGCAAACCGAAAAAACGTCGGGTTTGCCCGTTTCCTCGTGCCACCATTTGTCACGCGGAGCGTAAAAGCCGATCGGCGTACCCGTATGGCGGACGACTATGCAGGTTTCGACATCGGGACAGCCCTCAAGCGCCTTGTCGGCATACTCCTTCAATGGTATAAGCTCGCCCTTCCTTCTGCCGGCATCCGCCGTTATAAGCAGCCTGGAGCCGGAGTCTCTTATCCTCTCGCCGAGGCTTTCGGCGCTGAAGCCCCCAAATACAACGTTGTGCACAGCCCCGATGCGCGAACAGGCAAGCATCGCCACCGCGGCTTCCGGTATAAGAGGGAGATAAATGGTTACCCTGTCGCCCCTGCGGACGCCGTATTTTTTCAGAACGTTGGCGAATCTGCAGACTTGGATATATAGGTCGAAATATGTAAGCGTACGGGTATCGTTTTCGTCCTCGCCCTGCCAGATTATGGCGGCCTTATCTCTGCGCCAGGCAGCCGCGTGCCTGTCGACGCAGTTATAGGAAGCGTTAAGCCTGCCGCCCTCATACCAGCAATGGTCGCCCTTTTCGAGGCCGCCGCCGAGAACTCTTCGAAACGGCTTCATCCAATCCACGAGCTTGGATTGCAGCGCCCAGAATACCGCGGGGTATTTTATGGAAAGCTCGTACAGCTCCGCGTAATGCTCGTAATTTTTTATTTGTGACCGTTCCCGCACCCTCTGGGACGGGAAAACCAGCCTTTGCCGCTGCGAGGCCGAAACGGTCAGCGCGGAGGATGCAGAAGTTCTGCCGCAAGTCATAATAAAGTACCTCCTGAATATCACTTTATTACAACATAGCCCCTTTCTGCTGCTTTCGGAACGAATTTTCCGCAAGCCGGAGAAAAAGAGCGCCTTAGGCAAAAAGCAGGGGGTAAACGGCGCGTTTGCTTTTTTTCCCGGCGCTGAAAACGTTTGGAAGGCGAAAGCGACCGTTTGGAGAGCAAAAAAAACAGAAACGCCGCCAGTAAATGCAGGCGGCAGACTGTCAAAAAAGCCCTTTGGGCTTTTTTGACAAGGGGGTTTAATGACGGACGCTCTGCAGCGCCCGTCATGAGAGGTGTCATTTCCGACGTACACGCCGACTGAAATGACAGATTTGACTTTGTTTCCGCCATTCGCGGCGGAAATTCTGCGAAGCTTTTTTGCTGTAAACAAGTTTTTCGACACGCAGCCGCCGCAAATAAAATGAAAAGAGCGCATATCAAATGCGCTCTTCAAAAAACTTAAATTAAACTTTACTTTGCCGCGACAGGCTGTTCGCAATATCCCCAGAGAGTTTGCTCTCTTACATAGTACGCCAAAGCCCGCTCATTCGTATTTGCTTCACTGACGTATTTTTCAGCGTCTTCCCTGTAAAGAAAGACTCTGTCTATAAAGTTCACGTCATTTACATCGATGCCCATGACGACATATACTTTCATACCCGCACCCTCCCTTAAGAAATATTCTGTGGTATTGTCTTAAGTATAATGCGGGAGAGGCAAAAAATAAATGCTAATGCCGCCGATTGGTTAAAATCGCCGGCTTAATGTCAAAAACGGGGGGCGAACGGTAGAAGCGGCTGATCCTGGCCGTTCGCGGGACTCAAAACGGAGTCATCTTCCCAAAAGCTTTCGCAGCTTTTTAGACTGGTTGCGGCTCACCGGAACCTCGCTTTTGTCCTTGTCTTCCATGACAAGGATGCTTGTTCCGTTAAAAAAGGGCAGTATTTCCTTCACCTTCTGTATATTCACGATGTAGCTTCTGTGGGCACGGAAAAAGTTCTTGCCGTTCAGTTTGGATTCCAGCTCCTTGAGCGTGAACCGTGTAAGCATTTCCTCGTCGTAGGTTTTTATAAAAACAAGATCCCTTTTCACAAAAGCGAAGTAGATTTTATCCACGTCGACAAGAACCATCCTGTCTCTCGACTCGGCTATGATGCGGCTTATATCCATGGAATCCTTTTCCGCAGGCTGTGAGGGCTTTGAAGGCATAGACGCGCTCTTTTCAGCGGCCTTGTGCCGCAGCTTGTCAATGGCCTGCTTGAGCCTGGCCTTGGAAATAGGCTTCAAAACATAATCGACGGCGTTGACCGCGAAAGCTTCAAGCGCAAAATTCTCGTATGCGGTGGTAAATATCACGTCCGGTCTTTTCGGAAGCTGCTGGAGCTTTCCGGCAAGCTCCACCCCGTTGATGCCCGGAAGGTTTATGTCGAGAAACAAAACGTCGTATTCAAGCGCGCTTACGAGCTTCAGGGCCTCGGCCGCGCTCGCAGCCTCCCCGACTATCTCGATATTGCTGAACTGCTCAAGCAAAAAACGCAGCTCCTGCCTTGCAAGGTATTCGTCGTCAACTATCAGCGCTCTCAGATTCACAATCATCGCCCCTTGCGTTTCCAGAATATTTGGGTATCACAAACTTCACTACGGTGCCCTTGCCGGGGGCGCTCTCTATGTTAAGACCGTAATTTTCTCCGTATATCATTTTCAGCCTCTCGTTAACGTTGCTCATACCGACCCCCGAGCCGGTGCCGAAACCGGGTTCAAGGACGCGCGGAAGAATTTCGGGGTCTATGCCAACGCCGTCGTCGGCTACGGAGAGCTCGATTTCGTCGTCGCCAAGTCTGCGTACGGAGATGCGGACGATGCCGCTGCCCTCCTTGGGCGTAATGCCGTGCCTTATGGCGTTTTCTATAAGCGGCTGCAGGGAGAGTATGGGAATGACCTGCTCCATCAGATCGGGGTTAACGGACTGGATTATATGGAGCTTTTCCCTGAAGCGCGCCTTCTCAAGTATAAGATAGTTTCTGACAAATTTCAATTCGTCGTCTATGGTGACAAAACGGCCCTTTTCCTTCAAAGAGTACCTGAAATATGAAGCAAATCTGTACATGAGGTCTCTTGCAAGGCTGGGATTGGTGCGGATAAGCACGCCGATCGTATTTAGCGTGTTGAAAAGAAAATGAGGGTTTATCTGCGCCTGAAGCGCGTCAAGCTTCGCTTCGACCGCAAGGTGAGAGTGATAATCTATCTCGGCCAGCTCAATCTGCATGCTCAAAAGCTCGGCCATGCCCTGGGCAAGCTTTACAAACGAGTCGGGGACGTAGCCTTTCTGCGTCTGATAGAGCTTTACCGTCCCGGCTATCTGGCCCTTGTACTTTAGCGGAGCTATGACTGCCGACTCGAGCGGGCAGCTGCAGCCCTTTTTTGTGCACTGGAACTCGCTTTTGTGTCTCAATATCCGGAGCTGGCCGGATTTTATCACGTCGAGCGTGGCCTGCGTCACGATGGGCCCGCCCGGAGGATGCTGCTCGCAGCCTATGCCGAGATATGCCAGCACGTTTTCCGTGTCCGTAATCGCCACGGCGGCTACGCCGCTGATCTCCATAATTATCTCCGCCACCTTGGCGGCCGTGGCCTCGTTAAGACCCGTGCGCAGGAAAGGAAGGGCCTTGTTTGCTATCTCCATCGCCGGAGTGAATATCCTGTCGTATGTATTGAGGCTGGTGTAGAGCTGGCTCTGCTTGTAATTGAAAAGCAGCAGCGTGAAAATATATGACAGGGCGCATACCGGCAGAAAACCGGTCCAGAGCTGAGGGCTCAGAAAAGAAAGCAGTCCCAACACCACGACATGCCAGAAAAGCAGCACATATGTGGTCTGGGACCTCGCTATTTGTTTCAGCTTACGTCTTAAAATCTCTTTTTTCATTTTCCCATGCTTTCCAAATGCCGGCAAAATATTTCAGACAGTATTATACTACGTTTGCGGCAATATGCAACATTTTCCCGGCGAACCGCCGAAAGCGGCCGCCGAGAGGCGCAAAAATCAAAATATGCGGACGGAGACCACGAGGCGTCCTTTTCTGGTTTCCCGCGATATGCCTTCGTAAACAAAGCGCCCGAACCCCCTTACCGATATGATGCCGCCGATTTTCGGGGAACAGCTCGGGTTTTCGGAAAGACGGCTGTCGACGAACACTTTTTTCTGGGCTATAAGCTCCTGGCTTTCGCTTCGGGAGAGCCTGTATACGGCGGCAATCAGGGAATCCAGACGCTCCGACGCTACGTTTATGCCGACAGGCTCAGGCCGCTCGGCGGCTAAGCGCGGAGCTTCCGCGGCGCGGCAATCGACAGGAGTGTTTCTGACCTTTTTAAGGTTTTCGCAAATAAAGGCCGAAACGGATTCCAGACAGAACAAAAAGGCGCGGTTTTCCTTAATAACTATATCTCCGAGAACGCTCCTTCTGAGGCCCAGAGCGATGACGGCGCCAAGAAAATCCCGGTGTCCGAGATCTTCGGAAAATCTCGCGGAAAGAGGAGATGCTTCAAGGCATACAAGGGGAGGGCTCTCGGCGTAGCCGCAGAGCTCCTCGCTCCCGAATACCGCTATTTTGCGCTCCGCACCGTCATAGCCGCCATGCAGCGCAAACGGCGCGGAGCCCTTGTCAAAAGTCATGCGGCAAAGCTCGTTCTGCTCCGCCAGGGTCAAAAACTCGGAATATTCATATTTCCCGCGCGAGGAGGCCCTGCCTGCCAATTCGGAAAAACGTTTTCTAAGCAGCCGGTCGGACTCGTTCATTATGCTCTCCCCGTGACGAAAGGTTGCCGCGTATTATAATCCGCCATTATACGCTGAGGATATTATAACATTATAAATGCCCCCGCACAACTCGTATGTTGCTTCCAGCGCAAAGGTTTTTATTATTCGTTGTACGCTTCCCGGCTCAGAGCATAAACGTATTCGAAAAGCTTTGCGGGCGAAACGCTCGGGCGAAGCGCGGCCTGAACGCCTCCGGTGTTTCCGCACTTCCTTATGAAAGCTTTAGCGGCCTCATAACAGGTTTCGTCGCTCGCATCGGCGGGCAGGTCGGCGGGATTTATAGCCATGATAAGCTTGTTTCCGTACCTCTCGCGGAGCGCGAACTTGTCGTTCATATCCTGCCCGCTCCAGGAATCCATGCCCGCTTCTATCATCAGCGGGACAAGCCGCTCGACCTTGCCGCAGCAGTGGAAATCAAAGTAGATGTTCTTGGAGTGCATGTAATCGACGATCCTTTTTATGTAGGGGAAAATCATTTCTTTGCAGGTGTCGTAGGAGAAGAAGGAATCTCTCTGGGAGCCCCAATCGTCGTGAAAGCACAAAACCTCGACGTTGAAATACTTTTTGCAGTTGTCTATCATCTTTTCATAAATTCCGCAAAGATAGTTGAAGAGGCGGTGAACGCCTTCCTTCTGCTCGTCGTCGATAAGCGCCATAGCAGCGTACTGGAAGTCCATAAAAGAGATGAGCCTTTCAAAAAAACCGGTCAGTATGGTTGTTTTCGTGATCAGGGTCGGGTCGTACTTCTCCTTAAGCTGAGCGCTGGCGCCTTCCCAGTCCCAGGAATCCACGTCCGGAAGCGTCACGCATTCCTCCCATCGGTTGATATCCTCCACGGTAGGCGAGCCGGGTCTTACGATGCCGCCCTTGACGGCGGGAACGTACACCCACTCTATGCCGAAAATGTCCTTGCCTTCCTTTTCGGTGCGGCAGACGTGATCGGGAAATATTACGGTGTTGACAGGGTTCGTCTCGCCCAAGGCGAAGGGCATCCAGACCGGGACTTCCCTCCGATAAAGCGCCAGAGTGTTTTCTCGCGGTGCGACAGGGGTGTTGAATCGAACTATTTTACCGCCCATGACATTGTAAGCGCCGATGATTTTGAGTTCTTCCTGCGGATTAAACTTGACCCTATCCATAATACACCTCTTACATTAAAAAAATTCATTTTGGAATCTGTTTTTAATTATATAAAGATATTATGGAAAGTCAACGCGTAACATGCTTTGTAATGTAAAGTTTATCAATTATCAATAAGAAATGAGAAAAATATTGTATAAAAAAAGCGGTGAGAAATCAGGGCACATAATGGCCGATAATCATTTTTACCATTTGATCGCCTATAATGAAATCGTAATAGAAATTTTTATATTCCGGGTTTTCCTTTTCGAGGTGTCTTAAATCTATGCCGCCTTCAACATCATAAGTCCCAAAAGAAGTATAATCAGGACCTACAAGCGGCATAAATGAGGGATATTCCGCAGGATAAGAGATTATCTGGTTTGAATCTTCAATATGAAAGCCTTTTTCGCTTGCGTCCGCCACATATTTCATCACGCGGATATTCACTCCGCGGAGCTTTCCGTTTTCCGTTTTGATGCTGTCGATCTTGCCGAAGATTTTTATGCCTCCAAGCTCAAGGTAACGGTTTGCTATGGACAGCATATCTACGGAAGTGATTCCGCCGCCGGTAAATCTGAAGCTGCCCTTAATTTTCCGCATAGTATCCTGATCGGCCGTTTTCTTGTATAAGACTATTTCAGCGTTGCGGTTGGATGACGAAGAATTATAATCGTTCAGTATGTACTCCCGCAGCGCGCTGCCGTCGCTTGGAATCGTTTCGCTGCGATAGGGAATCAGGCTGATGCGCCCTGCAATGCTGTCCTCGGAAAAAATATCCCAGGCAAGTTTTTTTTCTTTTGAAGCTTTCAAATCCCACTGCCCGGGAATTTCAACGGCAAAAAAAATACATCCTACTACCTTGTAGCCTTCGTTTGCCGGAACCGGGGCTTTTGCGCCCAGAAGCTTGAAGCTCTGAAGTATTTCCGCCTTTTTTCTGTTCATGTCGATATAATCGTCGCTCAAGTCCTTGTCCTCCTGCATGGGATACTGGACATCGGAGGGACTTCTCGCATAATATGTATATCCGTTTCCGCTTAGCAAATAGGTTACCGGCACGGGCGAGGCCAGCGACAGGTCTTCTCTGCTTATAAGCTCGCCTATATGCCGCTCTATGGAGAAAAGGTGTCCCATGCCTTTGTATATCGTACTTTCATACAGCCTTTTTGAGTATATGGTTATTCCGCCTTTTGTTTCCTGCACCACATATCTGTCCTTCCAGTCCGCGGGAAAGACAAGCGAAAAACCGAAGTTTTCATTTTTATAAATGATCGGCTCTGAATTGTTCGCTGCCGGGCTGGGCGCAGGCAAAGCCGTCGGCGCAATCACAGCCTCCGGCGTTTTGGCATCGGGCGTCCGGGCGGCTGGAGGCGGATTTTGGCAGGACGCGAAAAGAAACGAAAAGCTTACCGTTACTGCTGCGGCCAAACAAAGTATAGATTTGATGAACGGCATAGTTTTCCCCGCACATTTGCAGCTTTCTTGCAGCATACTCTTGCCCCTTCCTGTTTTTGTTACTACGCTATCTATTATACAGTGTTAATCTCAAAACACAACAGACAAAGGGAAAATGCTTAGCGGAGAGAGGAGAAAACCCTCTCTCCGTTAAGCTTGTCAAAAAACTTGTTTACAGCAAAAAAGCTTCGCAGAATTTCCGCAACAAAGGGCGGAAACAAAGTCAAATAGTTCATTTCGGGCGGCGTGTACGTGGGAAATGACACCTCTCATGACGGGCGCGGCAGAGCGGC
>JAJUHD010000002.1 GCA_029268085.1 Bacillota bacterium
ACCAAGCAGCTTGTCTCCTACGCGGCGATAACGTTATAGGCAAAGCCGCCTTACGATACCAGCTTTATGCAGGCTGGCGGACAATTCACAAGGATGATCTGCCATGCAAATAAACAAAGAATAGCTTTTGCATATATCCTTGTATTATAAAGTAGTAGTTCTTAGAGACCCTTCTCCGGGTCTGTGCTACACTGTAAAGGATGCTGTGGATTGGTTCATGCCTCCTACCGCCAGACGGTTTGATTAAGGCTCCAACCACAGTCCTTTACCAGTTTGTTAATCAGTTAGATACCGCCAGACGGTTTATGTGGAACAAGGTTACAAGCGTAAGGTGTCCTGTGGAACCAGCATCAAATAAACCTGTTGGAGGTATCATCATGATTTGTGTGGGAATTGATGTAGCCAAGGATAAGCACGACTGCTTCATCCTCAGCACGGAAGGTGAAGTCCTTATGGATGTGTTCACCATCCCAAATAATGCAGAAGGGTTTGATCTGCTCTTACAGACGATACATCGTTGTACCGGTCCTCAAGATAAAATAAAAGTAGGACTTGAGGCAACCGGACACTACAGCTACAACATCCTCGGATTCCTGCTTGACAAAGGTCTGGCCACCTATGTCATCAATCCGCTGCACACCAACCTTTACCGAAAAAGTCTCAGCCTTCGTAAGGCGAAGACTGACCGTATCGATGCGCGTACTATTGCATCTATGCTCATGTCTGATGTGGACCTCAAGTCCTACACAGACACAGCATACCACAACGAGGAGCTAAAATCACTCACAAGATACAGATTCGATAAAGTCAGAGAAAGAGCAAAGCTGAAACAGTCGGTATCTCGCTTGGTCACGATCCTGTTCCCAGAGCTGGAAAAGATGGTTCCAAGCCTCCATATGGTCTCTGTTTACGCGCTTCTCAGCGAGTTTCCAGGGGCCAGACAGATTGCCGGTGTCCATCTGACACGGTTGAAGACACTCCTGCAAGAAGCATCTAAAGGACGCTACGGACGAGATATGGCGACGAAGCTTCGAGATGCTGCAAGATGTTCTATTGGATCCGTTATGCCCGCCAAGTCGCTGGAACTGCAACACACCATTCGGCTGATTCGGGAACTGGATGCCGAGATCAATGATATTGAGGCGGCGATCCAGACCATGATGGAAGATATACACTCTCCCATTACAACCATCCCCGGCATTGGTGTTCGTATGGGTGCTATGATTCTGGCTGAGGTCGGCGACTTCTCTCGCTTCGATTCCCCCGACAAAATTCTGGCTTATGCTGGCTTGTCGCCGTCTACTTACCAATCCGGACAGCTCTCATTATCTGGGGCATATTCGCACATGGAGAAACGAGGCTCCAGATATCTTCGCTATGCACTCTACCATGCCACCAAATACGTCTGCCTTTGGGATCCAACCTTTGCGGCTTATCTGGCTAAGAAACGTGCAGAAGGCAAGCACTACAACGTCGCTCTCTCGCACGCTACTAAGAAGTTAGTTCGATTGATTTACGCCATGGAGAAATCCGGACAGCCATACAATAGTGCTGCATAAACCTCATGCTCGTAAGTTCAGCAGGCGTCCGGTTGGACGTCAGCTTTGCTATACCCTTTTTCAAACCGTCTGTTTTTTTGCCAATCCATATTTTTAGACTTGACTTTTAATAGTTAGTCTTAATCTCCGGCTTTAAAGCCGCTGCTTTTTAATTTTTGCAAAGATAAAAGAGTTTCTTTTGTATCGGTAAGGCGCTCAAGGGCTTCCGATTTCAGTGAAGCGGAGAGTCCAGAAACCTCTTTCCCGATTTTATCCGTCAGTTGGGCGAGCCGTTTTTCATAGAGCGGATCACTTGCAATAAGCCGCGCATGTCCGATAAGAAGCTCGGCGGGGGAATAGGGCTCGTCAGTGCCGGCAGATGCAGTCAATATTTCGTATATGCCGCTGTCGTCCACAAGCTGTTCGGACAGTACCCTGAAGCCGTTATTATAGAGCCATTTGCGCAGATGAGCCGATTTTGACATAGGCTGAAGGATAAGAAAGCAGGAGTTTTCTCTTGTCCATGGTGCGGCCTCAAGTATCGACGCGATATTTTCACCGCCCATCCCAGCGATGACGACGGTATCGATGTTTTTTCCTTTAAGTGCGGAAAGCCCGTCGCAAAGATGAAACTCGATCCTGCCGTCCTGGCCATATTCCGCAGCCGTTTGTTTAGCGTGACGGAGCGGCTCTTTATTTATATCGGTTGCATAAAGCTTTCCGCCATATCCGTTCTGTGCGAGCCAGACAGGGATATATCCGTGGTCTGTCCCGACATCGGCAGCCCCGATACCGTCAGGAACGAGTTCTGCAATGGCTTTAAGCCTTGCCGAAAGCCTAAGTAAAGACAATTGTTGTTCCTCCATATAACAATACCGTTCCAATACTTTCGGCTTAAGCGAAATTACCGGAACGGCATATAGTCCTCAATGATTTTAACTCTTCTGGGCTTCCTGCTGTGCCAGGAAGTTGTTAACCTGTTCAACAAAATCATCTACATCGAAGCCGTGTGCGGCGCAGGCCTGTTCAATGGTCTCATCGGTCGCAAGGACGCAGGTTAGACAGTGCATACCGATGGCATTGAAAAACGGGGCGGTCTGAGGAGCATTTTCCAAAACTTCGATAAGAAGTGAATCTTTAGAAATAGTATACACAGGGCATACCTCCATATATTTTATAGTCATATTATACTCAGATAGTATGAAAAATGCAAGCCTATGTTGAAGATGCAAAAAAAGAGAACCGAAAATCGGTTCTCTTTGGAGGCGCCACCCAGATTTGAACTGGGGAGTCGCGGATTTGCAGTCCGCTGCCTTACCACTTGGCTATGGCGCCGCATCGCTGCCCGAGCTACTGGCTACAAACCGCCGCCATTCGGCACCGTTCTTCCGCCGTTAGCTCAGTCGCTCCTTTTCGAAAAAAACTACAGGTTTTTTCGAAAGGGGATAGAGGGAAAATATTTGCTGGCTATAACTGAAGATGGAGCGGGCGACGAGATTCGAACTCGCTACCTCCACCTTGGCAAGGTGGCGCTCTGCCAAATGAGCTACGCCCGCATTTTTGATTGCCCCATCGGATGAAAAACATCCGATGGGGTTGGTGCCTCCGGTCGGAATCGAACCAACGACACGAGGATTTTCAGTCCTCTGCTCTACCAACTGAGCTACAGAGGCATATAAGGGACACTATTGCATCCCTTGGCGACCCAGAACGGGCTCGAACCGTCGACCTCCAGCGTGACAGGCTGGCGTTCTAACCAACTGAACTACTGGGCCATAATGGATGGTGGGAACAACAGGGCTCGAACCTGTGACCCCATGCTTGTAAGGCATGTGCTCTTCCAGCTGAGCTATGCTCCCATATGCAAAACCTCAAGCGGCTTTGCCAGTATACTAAATAATTAGTCAATTGTCAAGGTCATTTTCCCATTTTTTCAACGTTGTGCGTTATTAAGGGAAATTATTCCGTTTGTGCCAAAATATTTCGAATCTCGTCGGGCGTGAATATATAGGTTTTATTGCAGAAATGGCAGTTTATTTCCGCGTTTTCTCCACTTTCAGCGATTTCCCCGAGCGCTTCGCTTCCTATGCTTTTAAGTGCGCGGAGGATACGCTCACGGCTGCAGTAGCAGCGGTATTCAACGCTTTTGCAGGAGAGAGTCTCCGGCTCAAGGCCTGAAAGCACATGATCTATCAGATCCTCCGCAGTCCCGTTCTGCAAAATGTCCGTAACCTGACCCATTTTCGCAATATTACCTTCAATGGTGTCGATAAGTGACACAGGAGCGCCGGGAAGCAGCGAAACAATGAAGCCGCCGGCGCATCTTATCGACAGATCGGTATCGACGAGTACGCCGAGACCGCAGGCAGTACCGACCTGCTCGCTTTCAACAAAATAATATGTCAGATCCTCGGCTATCTCACCGCTGACAAGCGCAGTTGACCCGATATAAGGTTCCTTCAGGCCCAGATCACGGCTGACGGTGAGCGTGCCGTTTACACCAACTGCACCGCCAACGTCGAGCTTGCCGTTCTGCTTGAGCGGCAGATCAATATGTGGATTCTGTACATAGCCGCGAACGTTTCCGGAGTTGTCCGAAACGGCGATAACGTTGCCGATGGGTCCGCCGCCGTTGATGCGGAGAGTAACGGTTGCGTCCTTTTCCTTGAGCAGATCGCCGAGCATGGAGCATGCGCAGAGCGTTCTTCCCAGAGCGGCGGACGCGACAGGACTCAGACCGTGGATCTTCCGCGCGCTCTCCACTATACTGCGTCCGCTGATTGCGGATATTTTTGCATAGCCGTCTGCTGTTACTGCACGTATGATCTCGTCCATATCACACCTCAATGTGAAGTATTTTCTGCTATTATAAAGATCCTGCCGAGCTCGCTCTGCGGTCCGTCTGACCGAATCTCCATGTTTGAGAAGCCGGCGGAAGAGAGAAGATTAACAAGCTTTTCGGGTTCGTGGCAGTATTCCACATGCTCCTCGAAGGAGCGCTGCCAGAACCTCCCCCTGCGGGTGAAGAGATCCATTCCGTAGTAAAGGGCATTTTCCTCTTCGTTGAAGTCTGCCCGCCACAGGCAGAGGTTATTCTCGTCCTCGTCAACAGAAGTGAAGCCGTTCAGCGAGCGGAGACGATCTGGAGAGTTGATATCGAAAATGAGCATACCGCCCGGCTCGATAAAAAGATGCAGCAGGCGAAAGAGCTCCGGCAGATCGGCGGGCTGAAGATAATTGATCGCATCAAGGCAGGATACCGCGGCATTGACCGTACCGTAAAGATCGAGCTCCGTCATCGTCTGGCAAAGAAACAGGGGAGGGATAACGCCATTAAGCTCAGCGAACTTTTCCTGCGCGATACAGAGCATATCGGAAGAAGCATCGGCAGCGATCATTTCATAGCCGCGCTGTGCCATTAAAGCGGTGAGAGTTCCTGTTCCGCAGCCGATGTCGAGAAGGGTTCTGACGGTTTTGCCTCTCTCTTTGAAAATTTTTTCGTAAAAATCGGCAAAATCCTCATAGCGGATATCGCTGGTAAATCTATCATACACCGGTGCAAGAGAACCGTAGGCGCTCATTTATTTCATTCATCCTTTTCAAAAAAATAGGGTACAAACAAGATACAAAACGACCATCAGAAAACGAATGGCCGTTTTGTCTCTGTTTTGGCATATTAATGACTGCGAGCGGCAGATTATTTTGGTTCTTCCTGTTCGGCAAGACGTTTGAAAACGCAGGCATAACCCTCCTGACCGTATTGCAGGCTGCGGTTTACGCGGCTGATGGTCGCGCTGGAGGCACCGGTTTTTTCGAGAATCTCGTTATAGATGCAGCCCTTGTTGAGGAGTGAAGCAACCTGATAACGCTGCTCCATTGCCTGAAGCTCGGTGATCGTGCAGAGGTCGTCAAAGAAATTAATGCACTCTTCGACGGTTTTCAGCGTAAGAATAGCCCGGTACATCTCTTCGTTGCGGGGTTTTTTAGCCTGTTTATTCATAAAAACACCACTCCTTTGTATTTATGCGGAAATCATAATTCCGGAATATGTCCGCGTATGTGTGACAAAATAGCCCATTAACGCACTTTCATTCTATAACAGTAAATAATGAAAGTAAAGCCTTAATTTTCGCCTTGCAAAAGAATACGAAATATTATACAATTATAAAGTACGAAAAATATGAATATGGACATATTCGATTCAATGAGGTGACATTCATGGTAAAGGCTATAGTTGGTGCAAACTGGGGCGATGAAGGAAAAGGTAAAATCACCGATATGCTTGCCGAAAAATCCGACATTATCATTCGCTATCAGGGCGGCGCCAATGCCGGTCATACCATTATCAATAAATACGGCAAATTCGCTCTGCACTCACTCCCTTCGGGGATTTTTTATCCGCATACGACGAATATTATCGGAAATGGCGTTGCGCTCAATATTCGTTCTTTTACAGATGAGATAAATGCTCTCCGCGAACGCGGCGTGCCGGAACCGAGAATAATAATTTCAGAACGCACGCAGGTTGTAATGCCTTATCATATCCTTTTTGACGCTTACGAAGAGGAACGTCTTGCGGGAAAGGCTTTCGGTTCAACGAAGTCCGGAATTGCGCCCTTTTATTCCGATAAATTTGCAAAGATCGGTTTTCAAGTCAATGAGCTCTTTGACGACGAACTGCTGAAGAGCCGTCTGCAGAACGTCTGCACAATAAAAAATACGCTGCTTGAGCATCTGTACCGCAAGCCGCTTCTCGACCCTGACGAGCTATTTGCCGAAATGGTAAAGCAGCGCGGGCTTATTGCACCCTTTGTCGGAGATATCGACCCAGTCATCCGCGCCGCGCTGAAGGAAGGGAAGGATATTCTGCTTGAAGGGCAGCTCGGTACACTTAAGGATACCGACTTCGGCATCTATCCCTTTGTGACGTCCTCCAATACCCTTGCAGGATACGGAACGGTCGGCGCGGGGATTCCACCCACAGAGATTAAAAGCGTCATTGCGGTTACAAAGGCCTATTCGAGCGCTGTCGGCGGAGGCGCCTTCGTTTCTGAGCTTTTCGGCGAGGAGGCGGAGACTCTCAGGCGGCTTGGCGGCGACAACGGCGAATACGGCGCGACTACTGGAAGACCCCGCAGAGTCGGTTGGTTCGATGCCGTTGCAAGCGCTTTCGGTTGCCGTATGCAGGGGGCGACGGAAGCTGTGCTCACGGCGGTGGACGTTCTCGGGTATATGGACGAGATCAAGGTCTGCGTCGGCTATGAAATTGACGGCGAAGTGACTTCGGAATTTCCGGTTTCATCAAAGCTCAACAGGGCGAGACCTGTCTACGCAACTTTGCCCGGCTGGAAATGCGACATCCGAGGCGAAAAGAACTATGAGGCACTTCCGAAGCAGCTCAAGGACTATGTAGATTTCATTGAAGCGCATATCCATGTGCCAATCAACTTAGTTTCCACCGGCCCGAAGCGCGAGGACATAGCGGTCAGAAATAAGGCATAAATAATTATCAGATCTATGCAGGACCTATAAAGGAGGGAGTGTCTTTGGATACCATGACAGTAGCATGGGCAGTTCTCATCGTTGTTTTTCTAATAATTGAGGGAGCAACAGCCGGACTTACGTCCATCTGGTTCGCTGCCGGAGCTCTTACGGCGCTTGCGGTTACTTTTTTAGGTGGGCCCGTATGGCTGCAAATAGTTCTGTTCATTGCAGTATCCGTTGTAACGCTTATACTGACAAGGCCTCTTGCAAAGAAATTTGTGAACAAAAAGATTCAGCCTACCAACGCGGATAAGGTCATCGGAGGTACTGCAACCGTTACCGAAAGGATCGACAATGTCGCTGGAATAGGCGCGGTATCCGTAGGCGGAAGAATATGGACCGCAAGAAGCGCGACCGGTGAGATTATTGAGGAAGGCACGCTTACAGAGATAAAATCCATCGAAGGAGTTAAACTGCTTGTAGTACCGCAGAAAGCGGCACAGACGGCAGAAAAAAATAACTGACGCCGTACGGCACGGCAGAAAGGAAGTTATCTATGCAGCCTACAGATTACATTATCCCGGTACTCCTCATTATTATCGCGTTCATCATTCTGGTCCGCAATATCCGTGTTGTTCCTCAGGCACAGGCCTTTGTCATTGAGCGCCTCGGCGCTTACAGTACTACATGGCATGTGGGCCTGCACTTCAAGATTCCGTTTATCGAGGCTATAGCAAAGAAAGTATCCCTCAAGGAGCAGGTCTATGATTTTCCTCCTCAGCCCGTCATAACGAAGGACAATGTAACAATACAGATCGATACGGTTCTGTATTTCGAAATCACCGACCCGAAGCTCTATACATATGGCGTAGAAAACCCGATAAACGCAATTGAAAATCTTACTGCGACGACACTCCGTAATATTATCGGCGATTTGGAGCTCGACGAAACGCTTACGAGCCGCGATGTTATCAATACCGAAATGCGCACGATCATAGATGAAGCCACAGACCCGTGGGGAATCAAGGTTAACCGAATCGAGCTGAAAAATATCATTCCTCCGCGTGAAATCCAAGATGCGATGGAAAAGCAGATGAAGGCAGAACGTGAGCGCCGTGAAGCGATCCTGCGTGCCGAGGGTGCGAAAAACTCCGCGATCCTCATTGCCGAGGGCGAAAAGGAAGCGGCGATACTCCGCGCGGATGCACAGAAGCAGACTCAAATACTTAAAGCGGAAGGCGAAGCCGAAGCGATACTGAAAGTTCAGACAGCAACTGCCGAAGGTATTCGCCGCATAAATGAAAGTGTGCCTACCGAGGCTGTTATAAAGCTTAAAGCGCTCGAGGCGTTTGCTGCCGCGGCAAACGGAAACGCGACAAAGATCATTATTCCTTCGGAGATACAGGGTATTGCCGGGCTTGCGGCATCCGTCACAGAGATTATGAAAGATTCCTCGAAATAAAAAGACAATAAAAAAACCGTTCGGTGTTCCGAACGGTTTTTTTATTATACTGTATGCGATAGCAGATAGGCTTTAATTTTTGCGTATTCGGGGGAGAGAAGATGTATTCCGTCCGACATGCAGGCGCTATCCGGCAAAAAGCCGTTATCATTGCAAAGAAGGTCAAAAACGTTAAGATAGTAGGAGCTCTTATCCTTGCAAAGCTGTTTAAGAACAGCGTTGAAGTCAAGGACATTGTCGCGGTTGACATCCTTCCTGCTCTCGGAACATTTTTGTGAAACCGGAGTGAGCGAGATAATATAAATAACAGCGTTCGGCTGAATCCTTTTTACTAGGGAAACTATATTGCTCATGCTGTTATAAAACGACTGGCGGGAAGTGTCAGTTGAGCCTATCTCGTTAATTCCAAGCATTATGTAAACCTTGCTATATTGCTTCTGCGACAGTGCCTGTTCAAGGGTGCCTGTATCATTTACAGAATTTCCGCTCTCATCAACATGAGTGGTTGGAAGCTTTAGATCGGAAAGACTGAGGAAATATTTTGCGGTAGCGCCGTTGACAGCGTAGAAATCAGCACCTGTCGGGCCGAAGGAATTCTCCATGCCCCTGACGAGAGAATGTCCAATGAAGCATGCGTCGGAAAAATAGCTTGTTCCGACGGCGGTCTTCTGCGGAACTTCAGTGCCGAAAATGTAGTTCCCGGCGGAGTCAGATGAGGACTCTGCGGCCTTTTTGTAGCTTATAGCACCGATGAAGCGCATAAGCATTGTTGCAACCTCCGCACGGGTAGCACTGCCCTTTGGACGGAAGGCTCCGTCCCCATAGCCGCAAATCACACCGACCCTCTGCAGTGCGGAAACAGCGGTCGTATAGCCGGAAGCTATCGAGGAACTGTCCGAAAAGTATGCTGCGGATAGGGTCGGATCGAGCTGATAGTTTTTGAAGCCCGCATAATTATAGAGCATTGAACAAATCTCCTCGCGGGTTATGGCACGTTCCGGCGAAAAGGTACCGTCACCGGTAGCAGAGGCGATGCCGGAGGAAAAAGCCCACTGCACATATGAATAGTAATACGAAGTATTGGAAACATCCGAAAAGCCGCTTTCGGTCACTTCCATCAGGTCGCTTCTGATGTAGCCGAGCATACCTCTATATTTCACATAATACCAGGTGTATGCAGGATCAGAAAGATCAGCTGCCGTACTGATTACCTCGACCATAGTACCGCTTTGGAGACAGGTCAAAACGCTTGTGTTTTTTGAAGACGGAGCTGAACGCATATTTACATCCGATTTAGTGACAGTACCGATTTTGCAGCCTTCGCTAACGGAGGGTGCGCCCCCGTAGCGTCCCAGAACGGTCACAAACATCCCGCGTGTCATCGTGCCGTTCGGAGAAAAGGCCGTCGTACTTGTTCCGTTAAACATGCCGTTTGATGTTACGAAGCTCACTGCGTTATAAAACCAATCCGTACTGCCGACGTCTGAAAAATCGGCGACCGATGCGGCCGAGGAATAAGCAGGGCAGGTGAAAAGAACAACGCATAGAATCAAAACAAAAGAAATTAGTCTTTTTATATTTATCACCTACTTTGTTTGTTAGAATATCAAAATTGTTTTATTTAGTCAAGAATTGTAATATGTTGTAACAAAATAGCAAAAAGCGTACGGCTTTACCGTACGCTTTTTTGAATATAAGAGTATAAGTTATACAAATTATAGCTTATTCAAGACGCTTGCCAGAACATCGTTCATGTCGTACATTCCGGGGGCCTTTATACCCGAAAGATATATTGCCGCGGAAATAGCACCGTTTGCGAAAACGTCTCTTGAATAGGCGGTATGCTTGAACTCGATGACCTCGTCGGTTCCAGCGAAGATGACCTCGTGTTCGCCAACGATTGTTCCGCCTCGGACCGATGAGATGCCGATTTCGTTTTTGCCGCGTTTTTGACGGACACAATGGCGGTCATATACATATTCGGAATCGTGGGGGAGGGCGGAAGCAGCGGCATCTGCAAGCATCAGAGCTGTACCGCTAGGCGCATCAACCTTGGTGCGGTGATGCTTTTCAACTACCTCAACATCGAAGTTATCGCCCAAAACCAGAGCCGCTTTCTTGATGAGAGCAGTCAAAAGATTGATACCAAGGGACATATTACCTGATCTGAATACAGGAATCACCTTCGATGCGTGCGAAATCTGCACCAATTGTTCGTCAGAATATCCAGTTGTGCAGATTACGCACGGCATCTTGCGCATTGTGCAATAATTGAGCAGATTGGCAAGCGTTGAAGGGCTGGAAAAATCTATTACGACGTCTGCTTCTCCGCCAAATTCCATAGGATCGGCATAAACAGGATAATTTGAAAGCTTAATAGGGTTGATGTCAAAGCCTGCAGCAATTGTGATGTCGTTTCTTTCGGCGCACAAACGGGTTATAGTCTGTCCCATTCTGCCGTTGCATCCGGAAATTATTATCTTTGGCATAAGGTTCCTCCGTTTATTTGTTTATAACTAACCGTAAGGGGCGAACAAAGTCGCCCCTTAGTGTTTTCTATGTTTTATTTCAGCTCAATTCCTACACCTGTAAGACTTTTCTTGAGCTTTTCAAGATTTTCCGAAGCCATATCCACAAGCGGCAGACGGAGATTCCCGACGTCCATGCCCATAAGATTCATCGCAGTCTTAACAGGAATGGGATTAACTTCGATGAAGAGCTTTTCAAAGAGATCCGCATATTTAAAGTAGAGCTTTGTCGCAGAGTCAAAATCCTTGTCAAGGCATAGCCTACAGAGCTCCGTTACCACCTCGGGAACGATGTTTGATGCGACGGAGATGACGCCCAACGCGCCCATCGACATCATCGGAACCGTGTTGTCATCGTTTCCGCTCCAGACGAAAAGGTCGTCACCGCAGAGCGCACGGGTGCGGGCGAACAGGCTGAAATCACCGGACGCTTCCTTGATGCCGTTGATGTTGGGGTGCTTTGAAAGAGTCTTGTAGGTTTCTGCAGCTATGCCGATGCCCGTTCTGCTAGGTACGTTATAAAGGATCATTGGTATATCGACGCGGTCCGCGACGGTCGTAAAGTGCTGGACAAGCCCGCGCTGGGTAGTTTTGTTGTAATAAGGGGTGACCATAAGTATGCCGTCAGCGCCGGATTTCTTTGCGCTCTCGGCAAGGCGGACGCTCGTCATAGTATCGTTGGAGCCGACACCGGCGACGACCTTCATACGGCCCGCATTCTTCTTGACGCAGAATTCAACGAGTTCCTCGTGCTCGGCGATGGGCTGGGTCGCGTTTTCGCCTGTTGTACCGCAGACGATAATTGCTGAAATACCGCCTTTATACTGAAAATCAATAAGTTCTGCCATTTTATCATAGTCGATTGTGTTTCCTCGGAACGGGGTAACGATTGCCGTTGCAGCGCCTGTAAAAATAGGTGTTTTCATGCGAAACCTCCTTAACTTACTAAATGGCTTGCTTCTATGTAGCCCTCAGCGCAAAGTAATTCAGCCAGTAATACAGCGCCTCCCGCTGCTCCTCTGAGCGTGTTGTGGGAGAGACATACAAATTTATAATCGTACTGCGTATCCTCGCGCAGACGACCAACCGAGATCGCCATACCATTTTCGAGATTCCGGTCCAGTCTTGTCTGCGGACGATTGTCCTCTGTGAAATAATGCAGGAACTGTTTCGGCGCGGTGGGAAGATTAAGCTCCTGGGCGCGTCCTTTGAAGTTTGCCCATCTATCGATAATTTCTTCCTTAGAGGGCTTTTTGTCGAAGCTCACGAATACTGCGGCCATATGTCCGTCCGAGCACGCGACGCGCAGGCACTGAGATGTAATTGAGGGCTTCGTTGCCGCAATAATAGCGCCGTTTTCAATCTTTCCCCAGATCTTCAGCGGTTCGCGCTCCGACTTTTCCTCTTCGCCGCCTATATATGGGATGCAGTTATCAACCATTTCGGGCCAGCGCTCAAAGGTTTTGCCCGCTCCGGAGATTGCCTGATAGGTGCAGGCAAGCACGGACTTGATGCCGAACTCCTCACGAAGGGGATGGAGGGCGGGGACATAGCTTTGAATTGAGCAGTTAGATTTTGCAGCTATAAAGCCGCGCTTTGTGCCGAGACGCTTTCGCTGATTCTCAATAACCTTTATGTGTTCGGGGTTGATTTCAGGGATGACCATGGGAACGTCGGGCGTCCAGCGGTTAGCGCTGTTGTTGGATACGACAGGGCACTCACGTTTTGCGTAGGCCTCCTCCATTGCGATAATATCAGGCTTTTTCATGTCGACCGCAGAGAAAACAAAATCGACATCGGAGACTATCTCGTCCATATCCGCCAAAGCATCCTTAACGATCAGCTTCTTTGCGCATTCCGGAATTGGAGCATCCATCGCCCAGCGGCCCAATACTGCTTCCTCATAGGTTTTGCCTGCGCTGCGGGAGCTTGCAGCAATTGCTGTCAACTCGAACCACGGGTGCTCCGCGATGAGCAGAACATAGCGCTGCCCGACCATTCCGGTCCCTCCGACGATTCCGACTTTGTACTTTTTCATAAGGATTGCCCTCCTTCTGTGAGGCTAAGGAAAGTGAGACAAGCTCCGTTTTCCCCACCTTTTACAATATATTCGTACGGCTCCTGAATAATGCGGAACCAAAAATTTGTCGTAATGCTTGATTAAAGGGCTAGGTATGTAATATAATGACTAAAAGACTTTCTGACATTTATGTAAACATTATTTGTAAAATCCTATCACAGTTACTAGGCCGCGTCAATAAATGTTCGCCATGAAAATTATTCTCACAGACTCCGGTTTTTTGTCACTTTAGCGAAAGGAAGTACATATGAAGCTTAATAAGAGTATTTTTCTGTCATTTCTGCTTGCAGCCGCGCTTTGCTTTTCGGTGCTTTGCACAGGTGAGCATGCGTCAGCCGCAAGCTCAATATATGTCAACGACTCGCAGAATGTTCTGTCAGGTGATCTGAGCTCCGCATATGTTGTGGGAGATAAGGGTACAGTATCGGTTACAGGAGGCGCATATGCCATCACGGGCAGCGGAGTCGAGCAGATCGGGCAGACGGCAGCGCCGAACATACCGAGCGGCGATCCGGACGGGACTACGGTTAGCGTTTCTCAGCAGACGGTCCGCGTCGGTCTCTATTATTACTACAGCAGCTCGCGCAATACGGCGCTTTCTTCTGCGAGCCTTGAGAACAAGGCCGGAAGCGGTTACCAGTTTGGCTACTATGATTCTTCCCGAACGTTCATTGCGCTTGGCAGCACGGATGTGACTACGCTGACCATGGTACCGAATGTAAATACCGCAGTCAATGGGGGGACTGTTGGCTGCTACCATATAAAACTTCCGAATGCTTATGCCGATTTCGGTTCGGCAAAGTACGCGGCCTCGCAGTATTCTGAAGGTTTTCCGGCATACATAAACGGTACATATTACGCTATGATAGGCAATTATCAGTCGGCGGCGGAAACAAACAATGCGAGAACCAGCATGGGTATAGCGGGTGAGATATTCACAGGCAGCAGCCGGTGTGTCGCGGTGACGAAAACGGGAACCACAAAGATTCTTTTCGAGTTTGACTGCGGCACGAACGCGAATCTTGCTGTGCATCCTGTCAATAATTCGGGCAAGGCCATAACCTGGTTCAAGGGCTACGCCTATTACGGAGACTTTGAGTATTTCCGTTATACCAGCGATAAGCTTACTGTTATCAACATAGTAAATATCGAGGATTACGTCAAGGGCGTAATTCCGTATGAAATGAGTTCTTCGTTCCCGCTTGAGGCCCTGAAAGCCCAGGCCCTCTGCGCAAGGTCGTATTTCGCAACGAATGTGGGCAGGTATTCAGCCTATGGCTTTGACCTGACGGCCGATACATACTCTCAGGTGTACCGAGGAACCAACTCGGCGAACTCCACCACCGATGCCGCAGTCGATGCGACACAGGGCGAATATGTGACGTATAACGGAGCTGTTTGTTCCACGCTCTATTTCTCGTCCGACGGCGGAGGAACGGAGGACAGCGAAAATGTCTTTACTACGGCTTATCCATATCTGCGAGGAGTATTAGATCCCTTCGAGAATGATATTACTCAGTCACAAACCTCCTATAAAAGCTGGAGCTATGAATTCACGGGCGCGCAGCTTGCCTCAAAGCTCGCATCAAGCGGCTACAGCGGCGGTGCTGTTGTAAGTGTCACGCCGGAATACTCCGATACTAACAATGTGATCAAAATAACCTTTGCCGACGCAAACGGAGTCTCAAAGACGCTCACAAAAACGAGCTGTTATTCGGCCTTAGGTCTTCCAAGTATTCACTATACGGTCACGCAGTCCGCGACAGGTTTTGTTATAAACGGCGGCGGCTGGGGACACAATGTGGGTATGAGCCAATGGGGCGCGTATTCAATGGCGAAAAACTACGGTCTGAACTATCGGCAGATAATAAGATACTATTTCACAGGCGTTAATATATCACAGGGAATCGTGGCGTGAGAAAATCACGCCACTTCCTATCATTGCTTTAAACACACGGGAGCCTATATTTATATATGAAAACATCGGATTTTAACTACTATCTTCCGGAGGAACTCATTGCCCAGACGCCGCTTGAGAGGCGGGATGCTTCGCGTCTGCTACATCTGGACAGGGTTACGGGAGAAGTTGAGCACAGGCATTTTTATGACCTGCCCGACTATCTGCACAGGGGCGACTGTCTTGTTCTGAACGACTCGCGCGTCCTTCCCGCGAGACTTATCGGCAGGCGGGAGACGGGCGGAGTTATTGAAGTAGTCCTTTTGCGCGATCTGGGAGGCGGGGTATGGGAGTGTCTTACGCGCCCGGGAAGAAAGACCAAGCCCGGAATCCGCCTTATATTCGGCGAGGGCGAGCTCACGGCGACCGTTACCGATTCCGCCGAGGGTGGAAACAAGCTGCTGCAATTCCACTATGAGGGCATTTTTCTGGAGGTTCTTGAGCGTCTCGGAAAGATGCCGCTGCCGCCGTATATAAAGACAGAGCTGGAGGACAGGGAACGCTACCAGACGGTTTATTCGCGCGAGATTGGCTCGGCCGCAGCTCCGACGGCGGGTTTGCATTTCACTGAGGAGCTTATCGACAGGATTGGAAAAAAGGGAGTAAAAATCTGCTATCTCACCCTGCATGTCGGACTGGGTACCTTCCGCCCCGTAAAATGCGAGAATATTGAAAATCACGAGATGCACTCAGAGTTCTGCATCATACCTGCCGAAACGGCGAAAACCGTTACGGAAACAAAACGGAGCGGCGGGCGCGTTGTAGCTGTCGGCACCACATCCTGCAGAACGCTGGAGAGCTTTGCCAAAGAAGACGGAACGCTTGAGGAAGGCTCTGGCTGGACGGATATTTTCATCTATCCCGGCTACAGGTTCAAATGTATGGATGCGCTGGTCACAAACTTTCATCTGCCGGAGAGCACGCTTGTGATGCTTGTTTCGGCCTTTGCGGGAAGGGAACACGTCCTCTCCGCTTATGCCAAGGCCGTTGAAGAGAGATATCGCTTTTTTTCATTTGGCGACGCGATGTTTATCGAATAAAGAACGTTAGGAGAATCTTGTTGTTTAGAGTTATCAAAACCGAAGGACACGCCCGCAGAGGCGAATTTACATGCCCTCACGGCACTGTGCAGACACCGGTTTTTATGAACGTCGGCACGCAGGGCGCTATAAAGGGCGGCATTGCCGCGCCTGAGCTTAAAGAGCTCGGCTGCCAGATCGAGCTGTCGAATACCTACCACCTCCATGTAAGACCGGGCGATGAGCTGATAAAGCGCCGCGGCGGGCTGCACAGGTTTATGAGCTGGAACGGGCCGATTTTGACGGACAGCGGCGGCTTCCAGATTTTTTCACTCGCTGAGCTTCGCAAGATCAAGGAAGAAGGTGTCAGCTTTAATTCGCATATCGACGGCCGCAAGATCTTTATGGGCCCCGAGGAGAGCATGAGGATACAGTCAAACCTCGGTTCGGATATCGCTATGGCTTTCGACGAGTGCGTTAAGATACCGTCTCCCTACGAATATGTGGAAAAGTCCTGCGAGAGGACCTACCGCTGGCTGGTTCGGTGCAAGGCGGAACTCGGCAGGCTCAACTCACTGCCGGATGCCGTAAACCCCGGACAGGTTCTCTTTGGCATTAATCAGGGTGCAACCTTTGGTGACCTCAGGGTACGCCATATGAAGCAGATTGCGGAGCTTGAACTTCCGGGCTATGCCATCGGAGGACTGGCGGTAGGGGAGACCCATCAGGAAATGTACGATACGATCGAGCTTGTCGAGGAGCATATGCCAAAGGATAGGCCCCGCTACCTTATGGGCGTAGGAACGCCGTCAAACATTATAGAAGGCGTCTGGCGCGGGATCGATTTCTTCGACTGCGTTATGCCCGCGCGGGACGGCAGACACGGACACCTTTTCACGTGGGACGGAGTTATCAACATTAATAATCAGAAGTACGCCGAGGACGATGGCCCAATCGACCCTTACTGCGGATGTCCGGTCTGCCGGAATTTTTCAAGAGCATATGTTCGCCACCTTCTCAGAGCTGGAGAAATACTAGGACTCCGGTTCGGAGTTATCCACAATCTGTATTTTTATAATAAACTTTTGGAAAGAATACGTATTGAATTGGACAACGGCACTTTTGCTGTTTTCCGCAAAGAATTTTTAGAAAAGCTGGATAGAAGAATATAAAATTCTTGCAAATGAAAACTTTGCCATATATAATCTAACTACAAATCTAGGAGGTCAACTTAATGTACTTGAAAACAAAGAAAGTATTCGGGATTGTTTCTCTAGTATTAGCCATGTGTCTTGCCTTTGCGGGCTGCACAGCAGGCACTACCGGAACTGCGGGCACCGCCGCGGACAGCACAAGCGGAACGATCCAGTTCGTCATCTCGATAGTAGTTCTTTTTGCGGTTTTCTATTTCTTTATGATTAGGCCGGAAAACAAGAAGAAGAAACAAGTCGAAGAAATGAGAAGGAATCTTGGCGTGGGCGACAAGATCGTCACTATCGGCGGAGTCGTCGGCGAGATCGTCAATATTTCCGGAGACAATATCACCATCGAGACCGGAGAAGACAGAGTTCGCATCCAGTTCGCAAAATGGGCGATTTCACGCAAGGAAAAATAAATTTGCGGATTTCTCCGTAATAAAAGTAAAAATGTAATTGTCGGGTCTCCCGCTGAATAAGCTTTAACAGGCTTGTTCAGCGGGAGATTTTTATCTCAAATCGGATTGCGGAGGGTGGATAATGAAAAAGACAAGTAATAAGGATAGAGGAACGGACAAAAAAGACCTTATTAAACATTCGATAAAAGGTGCCGTACTGGGATTGCTGATGACTATGGCTTTCATATTTGTCTTTGCGGCGCTTATGCTGACGGGTACGTTTTCCGAAGCTCTCAAGGACACGTTTATTCTGATCTCTGTTGTTCTTGGAGCCATGGTGAGCGGACTCTACTGCGCGGGACGGCAGGGCGGGGGAGTGATTATTGCGGGGCTGACATCGGCCGCGGTCTATGCCATTCTGGTGCTGATTTTATCAATCCTTTTCGGGAAAAACAGCGATGAACCGACGCTCACTATAAGGATAGTAGTTGCCGCGGTTGCAGGCGGTTGCTTTGGCGGTGTATTAAAATTGCACAGAAAAAGGAAAAAATCAAGGCTGCGCAGATGATAGATTACTAATAGTAATCATAAGCCGAAAGTTTACATAAGTTTAAAGTGATTACCTATATATTGTAATAATAAAAATAATACGCTACTATATATTGCTTAAAAGCAAGGCGTTAAGCGCGGTTCAGGACACGGCAGTTACGCAGGTTAACATAATACAGTTAACATAATATCTCGTCATAATTAACAAAAATCAAATTATTTCGCATAAAGGCTTGATAACTGATTGAATTTGTATTATATTGGCGACATTGAAGTGTTATGTAAATTGCATTATTATTCCCTGCGCTGCCATCATCAGTGTGAGGCGGTGCGGCAATGATAAAAACAAATTTGTCTAAAGTGGAATACGGGCCCCTGCGTCAGAAAAACAGCAGGATATATTTTCTGCTTCTGATACTGTGCTTTTCGGCAGGATGCTTTGCAGGGAGCCTCACCGGTTCCTTCTTCGGACTTGATCCGGTACTAAAAGATTTCAGTGATTTTTCGACAGGCTGTTCATCAAATCCAATAAGCGTTTTTTTGAGTTTTTCAAGGTTTCATCTGGTTGCGTTTTTGCTCGGCTCCTCTTTTCTAGGACTTGCGCTTTTGCCAGTACTGAGTTGCATAAGAGGATATGCTCTGAGTTGCACGGCGGCTTCCATAATATCCAGTTATCCTGAAAAAGGAGTGATTATGGCGGCTGTGATCCTCGGTATTCCGGCGCTTTTGTCAATTCCGTGCTTTTTTGTGGTCTCGATTGATGGGTATATGAGTTCCGTTAGGATTTTTCATCTTGTGCGCGGCAACTCTGCGCCCCGAAAGGATAAGCTGTATTCAAGGTTCCTTGCCTGCATCCCGATTCTGGCCTTAGGTACTTTGGCTGAAATAAAGTTTGTTCCATATCTGGTATCCCTGCTGACATAATATCGAAAGGAGGAGTTATCGTGACAAATGCTCAGTGTATAGAAAAATACGAGAATTATCTTGTGAATGATAAAAAAGCATCCGATAACACCCTCAGTTCCTATTTGAGAGACATCAGACAGCTTCGAGATTATCTGGAGAGCCATACTGACGAAAGCTTTGAAACAGCTTCGCCGGACGAGCTTTCTGAATACACGGCGTGGATGAAAACGCAGGGTAAATCAGTTCCAACGATCTCAAGAAGCATCGCGTCTATCAAGAACTTTTATAAATTCCTGCTTTCACTGGGAATTGTGGAGGAAAATCCGGCGGTCGGGCTGGTTCCGGAAAAAGCCGCTCAAAAGCTTCCGCAAATACTGACCGGCAAAGAAGTCGAGCTTTTGCTTGAACAGCCCGAGTGCACCGACCTTAAGGGTTACCGTGACAGGGCAATGCTTGAGCTCCTGTATGCAACCGGTATACGCGTCAGCGAGTTGATTGCGCTCAATGTATCTGATATTAATATTTCGGCAGGCATAATCCGCTGCCGCGGACATGAAAAGGAGAGAATTATTCCTCTATATCCCGCTGCCATACGCGCTCTCGCCGAATATGTCGAATTTATCAGACCTCAGATGATTGCCTCTTCTGACGAGCCGTCGCTTTTTGTGAATGTCAGCGGCGAACGTATGTCGCGTCAGGGCTTTTGGAAGATAATTAAGACATATCAAGCAAAAGCGAAGATAGATAAGACGATCACTCCGCATACCCTGCGTCATTCTTTCGCGGCGCATCTTCTTGAAAACGGAGCGGATTTGCGTTCGATTCAGGAAATGCTGGGCCACGCGGATATCTCGTCCACACAGGTCTATTCCCAGCTTGTTAAAAAGCAGCTTAAGGATGTCTATAACAAGGCCCATCCCAGAGCATAATTACTTACGAAATTAATCAGAGTTCTGTTAAAACAATGGCGCCACCGATGCGGGTCGGTGACGCCATTGTTGTTTTTAATTATGTTTAAGGTTAAGGCTGTGAAATGGTCTAAGTTTGAAAAATACGTTGAATAGTTGGCGTTTTTATGATAAACTTAAATGAATTTTATGTTAGGCTCGGAGGTGTGAATGCGTATTTTAGGCATAGACCCTGGAATCGCGACAGTAGGCTTCGGGGTCATTGACAGCGAGGGCGGCAGACTGTCGCTTGTGAACTACGGTGTCATCACCACGCCCGCTAATACGAGCCTTTCAAGCCGCCTTGATCGTATTTTTGAGGATATGACGGAGCTCATTACGACCTTTTTGCCGGATGCGATTGCCTGTGAGGAACTGTTTTTCAACACAAACATAACGACAGGCATCTCAGTAGCGCACGGCAGGGGAGTTCTGCTCCTCGCGTGCCACAAAGCTGGGATACCGGCTTTTGAATATACCCCGCTGCAAGTCAAGCAGTCCGTTGTCGGTTACGGCAGAGCCGAAAAGAAACAGGTCATATATATGGTCAAGCGCCTTTTGAACATGAAGGCTGCTCCGAAGCCGGATGATGCGGCGGATGCTCTCGCGATCGCAATATGCCATGCGCGGAGTTCAACCTCATTACTTACTAAAAACGGGGGTGACTCTCCTTGTTCTACCACATAAACGGTAAAGTGTCCGCAATCGAGCAGAACCTTGCGGTAATCGATTGCTGGGGTATCGGCTTCGCGCTGAACGTGACAGCGAATACCCTTTCGCATCTCCAGATCGGCGAACAGGCGAAGCTCTATACATACGAATATATACGCGAAGACTCGTTTGAGCTTTTCGGCTTCTATGACAGGCAGGAAAAGCGCTGCTTTGAAATGCTTATCGACGTTTCAGGTGTCGGACCGAAGGCCGCAATATCCGTATTGTCTTCGGTTACGCCCGAAGCGCTCGCGATGGCTGTTATATCGGGCGATGAAAAGGCTCTGACGGCGGCTCCCGGCATCGGAAAAAAGATCGCGCAGCGCATTCTGCTGGAGCTCAAGGACAAAATCGCGAAGGAGACGGGCACCGTAAATGTCATCGGTGCAGTTCCGCCCGTTCCGGCGGGAGGTTCGAAGCTCTCGGATGCCGTTGCGGCGCTCACCGTTCTGGGCTACGGCAGTGCCGAGATTTCAGCGCTGATGAAGGATATCGACGTGGAAAATACCGCGCTTGAGGATATTATAAGACAGGCGTTGAAGAAAACTGTCAAGTAGGAGGGGATGAGAAGTGAGCATAAACTATTCCGGTGAGGAAGATGAAAGAATTATCACTTCAACATCCATGCTTCCGGAGGACGCGAACGAGGGATCGCTCCGCCCGCGCATGCTCAGGGAATACATAGGGCAAAAAAAGGCCAAGGATAACCTCAGCATATTCATAGAGGCGGCAAAAATGCGCAAGGAGCCGCTTGACCATGTGCTGCTCCACGGCCCCCCGGGTCTGGGCAAAACTACTCTTGCGGGGATAATTGCGAACGAGATGGGCGTCAATATGCGCATCACATCCGGCCCGACCATTGAAAAGCCTGGCGATCTCGCGGCGCTGCTAACAAACCTTCAGGAGAACGATATCCTCTTTGTGGACGAGATACACAGGCTTAACCGCACAGTTGAGGAAATTCTCTACCCCGCGATGGAGGACTATGCGATCGATATAATTATCGGCAAGGGCCCTTCTGCGAATTCCATAAGGCTTGACCTACCGAAGTTTACGCTCATCGGCGCGACGACGCGCTCGGGACAGCTTACTGCGCCTTTGCGCGACCGTTTCGGGGTTACGCTGCGCCTTGAGCTGTATACACCGGACGAGCTGCAGCTTATAGTCAGGCGAAGCGCCGATATACTCGGCATCGAAATCGACGAAGCGGGCGCGCGTGAGATCGCCTGCCGAAGCCGCGGAACGCCGAGAATCGCAAACCGCCTTCTCCGCCGCGTGCGAGATTTCGCTCAGGTAAGGGCAGACGGAGTTATAACGCGTGAAGTTGCGGACGAAGCCTTGACGCGCCTTGAAGTCGATAAGATGGGGCTTGACTCGCTTGACCGACGCATGCTGAGGAGCATAATCGAATACTACGGCGGCGGCCCCGTTGGGCTTGAAACGCTGGCCGCGACGATAAACGAGGAAGCGGTAACGCTTGAGGATGTTTATGAACCCTATCTGCTTCAGCAGGGCTTCCTGACGCGCACGCCAAGGGGACGCTGCATCACGAAAAAGGCTTATGACCATCTGGGGATCGAATACCTCGGACAGCAGCAAATGGATATATAAAAGGCTTTGCCAGTTTGAGCTGCCCGTCTTGAGGGCAGTCCACATTACAATTTCTTTTGGAGGAAAACCAATTTGGGTAAATATTTTGGAACCGACGGTATCCGCGGGATAGTGAATAAAGGACTCGACGCTATGCTGGCCTTCAAGGTCGGACAGGCAACAGCTATGGTGCTTGCAGAGGGGCTTAATGAAAAGAGGAGGAAGCCTTTAGTTACAATAGGGAAGGATACTCGTATTTCATGCGATATGCTGGAGGCAGCGATAACGGCGGGACTCTGCTCCGCGGGTGCAGATGTGATGCCTTTGGGCGTTGTTCCGACTCCCGCAGTGGCATTTATAACCACCGACTGCAAAGCCGATGCCGGCATAGTAATCTCCGCCTCCCATAATCCTTATGAGCATAATGGAATAAAGATATTCAACAGTAAAGGATTTAAGCTCAGCGACGAACTCGAGGCAAGGATCGAGGATCTAATCGACGGGGAAGAGCCTCTTGAGGAAAAGCAAAACGGCGATATAGGCCGTTTGGTACCACGCGGATGCGAGTGTGTTGACAGGTATGTTGAGCACATTGTTTCCGTATCGGAGGGGCGAATTGGGAAGCTTAAGGTCATGATAGACTGTTCTAACGGTGCAGCTACCAGAACGGTCAACGACATTTTTGGAAGATTTCCGCTTGACCTTGAACTAATCAAGGATCATCCCGACGGCTGCAATATTAATGCCAACTGCGGCTCCACGCATATCGAGGGACTGGGACGCATGGTCGTCGCGGGAGGCTATGATCTCGGACTCGCGTTTGACGGAGACGCCGACCGCTGCCTTGCTGTCGACGAAAACGGGCAGCTTGTTGACGGTGACAAAATCATGGCGATCTGTGCCAAGGCCATGATAGCCGAGGGAAAACTCAGCAATAACGCGATAGTTGCGACTGTCATGTCGAACCTCGGCTTCCATGAGTACTGCAGCAAAAACGGCATTGATCTTCGCTGCGCGGCGGTAGGGGACAGGAACGTGCTCGAGATGATGCTCGACAACGGCTTCAATCTCGGCGGAGAGCAATCGGGGCATATGATCTTTCTCGACTATGCAACAACAGGGGACGGACAGCTTGCAGCGGTTCGATTCCTCGGTTATCTGTCAAGAAGCGGCAAAAAGCTCTCCGAGCTTGCGGCCGAAATACCGACATATCCTCAGGTCTTGCGTAACATTTCCATTGAAGGCGGAAATGCGGTCAAGGAGATGATTATGTCGGACGGGGGCTTAATACAACTCATTGAGGACGAGCAGAAGTCTCTTGGATCAAGGGGAAGAATTCTTGTGAGACCATCTGGAACGGAAGCTCTAATCAGGGTCATGGTCGAAGCGACAGAGGAAAACATCGCGAATGATGTCGCGCTTAAAATATCCTTGTTTATTGAAGACTTGTCAAAAAACATAAAAATGTAAATTTGGAAAAGGAATTTGCTTGACTTTTTGTAAAAATTATACTATAATCGCGAATGTATAGTGATAAACGGATTGGTATTATGGAAAATTATTCTAGTCTCAGTGATAACGAGCTGCTGAGTATGGCAGAATCCGGCGATAAGACCGCGGAAGAACAGCTTGCACTCCGCTATGCCCGTTTGGTCAAGATTTGCTCCAGACCGTTTTTTTTGGTCGGGGGCGACGGTGAGGATCTCATTCAGGAAGGGATGCTCGGTCTGCTTTCCGCAATAAGAGAATTCGATTTATCCATGAACACTTCCTTCAAAACATACGCTGAGATCTGTGTCAAGAGGCGAATATACTCAGCAATCAAAAGCGCTTCGCGCAAGAAGCATGAGCCCCTTAACGACATGGTGTCGTTTGACGATGTCCTCTCAGATGAAAGCAAGTCCAGCGCGGTATCTTACGGCGAAGCTTATAGACGCACTCCTGAGGAGCAAGTCCTCGGCAGGGAAGGCGCAGATGAGATAATCCAGACCTATTCGCGGTGTTTGTCAAAGTTTGAAGTTGAGATATTGAACCTTTATCTCGGCGGGCTGTCGTACTCCGAAATCGCGGAAGTTTGCGGGAAAACCGAAAAGTCCGTTGACAATGCCGTTCAGCGCATCAGGCGTAAGCTCGCGCGGAACCTCTATCCTGGCGATAACAGCAAGGGCTGTTCGCAATAAAATGCCCAAAAGGGTAAGTCTTTTTCAAAGAGAGGATTCAAGATGTTCGAAGACAAAACATTAGTATGCAAGGAATGTGGACAGGAGTTCGTGTTTACCGCTGGTGAGCAGGAATTTTATGCAGAGCGCGGCTTCCAGAACGAGCCTCAGCGCTGCAAGCCTTGCCGTGACTCCAGAAAGAACGTAGCCCGCGGTCCCCGCGAGTACTTCACTGCTACCTGCGCTGCATGCGGCAAGGAAGCAAAGGTTCCTTTCGAGCCCAAGTCTGACAGACCTGTCTACTGCAGCGAGTGCTTCGCGAAGATGAGAGAGGAACAGGCTTAACTTATCGGCTTGTTTCCGGTTTCGGTTTTTCCGAAACGGTTATATAGCAAGTCTTTGAACTATTTTGGACATAAGATTTTACTTTCAGATCTGCCAAAAGAAGAGCAAAGGTGCTTATAATTCTTGTAGCGTTGTACTTTACGTAGAAAAAGGACTTCTCAGATTGAGAAGTCCTTTTTCATTTATATCTTGGAAAAGTCAGTCCTTTTTATCCATGATGTGCATATATTCGTCGTAGGTGCACCTGCGGTCTATACAACCGTTGTCCGTAAGCTCGATAATTCGGTTTGCAACCGTCTGCGTGAGCTGATGGTCGTGGCTCGAGAAGATTATGTTGTATTCGAACGCGTCCATGCCGTTATTGAGAGCCGCGATGCTCTCAAGATCAAGATGGTTCGTCGGCTGATCGAACAATAGTACATTAGCTCCGGAAAGCATCATTTTGCTTATCATGCAGCGAACTCTTTCACCTCCGGAGAGGACGCTGACCTTTTTATAGACATCGTCGTTGGAAAAAAGCATACGCCCAAGGAAGGTACGCAGGTAGCTTTCGCGTTTGTCTGTTGAGAACTGACGCATCCAGTCCATGATGTCAAGATCGCAGTTGTCGAAATAAGACCCGTTATCCTTCGGGAAGTAGGCCTGTGTTGTAGAAACACCCCATTTGACCTCGCCCTCATCGGGCTCCAATTCGCCTGCGAGGATCTTAAACAGGGTCGTAATCGCGATTTCGTTTTTGCCTATAAGCGCAATCTTGTCGTCCTTGCCCATAATGAAGCTGACCTTATTGAGTACCTTAACGCCGTCAACTGTCTTGCTGACGTCCGTGACAAACAGCCTGTCCTTGCCCGGCTCGCGCTCTGCCTTGAAGCCGACCCACGGGTAGCGGCGGGAGGATGCGGGCATTTCCTCAACCGACAGCTTTTCAAGCAGCTTGCGACGGCTTGTCGCTTGGCGGGACTTGGATTTGTTTGCTGAAAAGCGAGCGATAAAGCTTTGCAGCTCCTGTATTTTCTGCTCGGCCTTTTTATTCTGGTCCTTAATGAGCCTCTGCATAAGCTGGCTGGACTCGTACCAGAAATCGTAGTTGCCGACGTACATCTTGATTTTGCCGTAGTCGATATCGACGATGTGTGTGCAGACGGTATTAAGAAAATATCGGTCGTGCGATACGACGAGAACCGTACCGTCGTAGTCGAGCAGGAAATCCTCCAGCCAGACAACGGAATTTAAGTCGAGGTTGTTCGTCGGCTCGTCGAGAAGAATGATATCGGGATGCCCGAAAAGCGCCTGAGCAAGCAGAACCTTGACCTTTTGGCGCCCTTCAAGCTCTGTCATCATGCTGTAATGCAGGTCGGTGCCGATACCTAGACCCTGAAGTATTCTGGAGGCGTCGCTTTCGGCCTCCCAGCCGCCGAGCTCAGAGAATTCTTCTTCGAGTTCCGCCGCGCGAATGCCATCCTCATCGGAAAAATCGGGCTTCTCATAGATTGCGTCCTTTTCCTTGCCGCAGTCGTAAAGGCGCTTGTTGCCCATAATGACGGTGTCCATGACGTTATACTCGTCGTACATATTCTGGTTCTGCTTAAGCACCGACATGCGGCGTTTCTTATCGACGTTAACTGTCCCGTCGTAACTCGTCAGTTCGCCGGAGAGTATTTTTAGAAAGGTCGATTTGCCGGCACCGTTCGCGCCTATGATGCCATAGCAGTTTCCGGCGGTGAACTGCAGGTCAACCCTGTCAAAGAGCTTTTGACCGCCGAACTGGAGTGAAAGGTTTTCAACTGTAATCATCTGATAACTCCCATAAGTAAGTTGAGGGGAGTTGGACCTTGCCGAATCCGACTCCCCATAAATAAGCTAAAAGGTCTTTTTCACATAGGGAATGCGCATAAGAGCATAGAACAGGGCGGTGCCAGCGACAGCACCGAATACTCCCTGCGCACAATTTGCCGGGATGTTTGCAACAGCCGCCCAGCCGTAGCCGAGTATCGTTGCTTCATAAGCAAAGTAAAGGGTAATCATTATTACCTCTGCCAAAAGGCTTCCCAGAACAGCCGAAGACAGAGCGTTTTTCTTTTTGGCGGATTGGAGGATCGCGCCGGCTGTGAGTGCCATTAACGCTTTAATTATAAGCGTTGCAGGAGCGTAGACGACATAGGCCGCCAAAATATCTGCAAGTGCGGAACCGAGCCCTGCAGCCACTGCGCCCCAGGCGGGACCAAGAAGAAAGGCACTGAGTATGACAACTGCGTCTCCGGCGTTAACGTAACCGCCGAGAGGCGAGGGAACGCGTACAATCATTGTTGCGACCGTCGCCAGAGCAGTGAAAAGACCAGCCCATACAAGTTTTTGGATTTTGTCATTCTTCATATTTTTCCTCCGTTAATCATTTTGCCGAGTCCGTTTTCTCGCTTTTCGTAATCCTGATCGCCGCCGTCGCAATACCCGCCAGTATAAAATATGTGAAGAAGGTGCGCGGATAGTACCAGACATATTCTACTCCGAAAGCGAACGCGATACCGATAAGGCTCGATAAACATGCGATAAGCACGAATTTATTCGCCTTATCCGAGGTTTTAAGCAGGGAACAGGCCGAATCCTTCCAAAGCCTGAGCATAAACCACATGAAGGAGAAAAAGCCCAAAATGCCAAGCTCGATAACAAGTTCCATATAGACCATATGGCTGTGCGGAACACCGACAAGCGCTTTGATATTCGCGTACTCGGGATAGACGAGGGCAAAGCTGGCCGGCCCTAGGCCAATGCCCGTCAGGAAATAATCTCGAACCATTTTTATTGTGCCGTCCCATACATACAGGCGGAACATCATCGAGGAATCCTTCATCGTTAAAAGCGTAGACAGACGTACCATGATGCTGTTCGGGAGAAACGGTATTGCCGCGACGCAGAAAAGAATAAATGCGGGTATCAGCTTCTTGTTCGCGTAGTAGACGAAAACGATGCACGAGAGCATCATCGCGATCCAGCAGGAACGCGAATAGGTCATGAGCAGCGCGAGGAAGGGGAAACCGATACCGAGACAGAAGGGTATCCTTATCCATGCGCGCTTGATGTTAGCCGCAAAAACAGCCGCGACGGGCGTCATCATGACAAGGAATTCCGCGTAATTGTTTGGATTGCCGAACGAACTGTAGACCCTGCCCGGAACGCCTTCATTCAGCTCAAGATCCGTGAGGCTCTCGCTGACGGGAACACCGACAATGCGCTGATATATGGCGTACAGAGCGGAAATGATAACTGCGATATAGATGAAACCGAGAAGCTTCATCATGCGCTCTCTGCTCGTTATATCGGCGGAAATGATATAAAGGAACAGCAGGGCTGTGACGTAAAACAGCAGAATACGGAAGCTGTCGCTCCTATCAAAGCTGAATGCGAGGCTCGCAACGCTGGCTATCGCGAAAAGCGTTACAGGCAGACCCATATCGTGCAGATAATACAGCTTTCTTTTGCCCGCGCCGACCATTATGAGATAAAGCCCGAAGAGACAGAGGGCGGCAAAAAGCGCATAGGTATTCGACCAGTAGTCGTGCGGCACAATGAACATCAGGCAGATAAAGCCGCCCAGTATAGTCTCGAAATTGATAAAGAAAGAACCTTTCACATACTTGTTTACGAAAACAGCCGTTACGCTGCCATTAGCCGCTTTTCGGACTGCTTTGGCGGCCTGCCTGATTAGAAAGACGATAAAATCAAGAATCGCCTTAAATATGCGCGCAAATATCGAGTTTTCATATATCGGTTCGATACGGCTGTCCCTGACAAACCAGTGTATGATCTTGCTTTCAGAAAACGCGCGGCTGAACGCGCGGAAAATCATCTGCAAAAAGGCGAATGTGCCGCTCTGAAGCCAGATGCAATAGGTTTTTCCCAGAACACTTGAGGAAAGCACAAAGCCACCCCGCTTTCATAGGATTAATATTTTGGGGCTCGAATCCGTTAAGAAATGGCCTCGATGCCGCTCACCTTCAAATAAAGCTTTGCCTTTCCGGCATAAATTGTCAGCGTGTGACCGACACCGTATAGTACCCCGTCGATAGTGACGCCATGCTCTGAAAGCTCGCCTGTGCCGATGGCGTTTATAGTAACAGAATTGTAGCCTTGCCTGACGACAGTCTCAACCTCGCCGTTGGTGTCGGTTTCATAACCGATAGGAGCGCCGATTTCGAAATCCTCGACTGTACCCATGACCACATTTTCTTTTGAGTCAAGGACACTTGTGCCTTTTTCAAGTGCGTTTGCGACATAATCGGGGATTTCTTCTCCGTAAAAGCTGATTTTTACCTGTGACAAATTAGCGTTTTCACTACCCTTATCAACCACCTTCATTGCTACAAACGCGACGAGGGCAAGGAGAACGAGGACGATAATAAGGTCAATTAGATTGACCTTTCCAAAGAGCTTTCCGTTTTTATCTACCATTGCTTGATTCCTTCTTTCCAAGTTATTAGTTGTATGCGGCGAAAACATCATCCGCCAGCTTGTTGAGGTCAAATTGCTTTTTAATCTTCTCGGCCGCGGCCGCCGAAAGCCTTGCTCGTAATTCCGTATCGTCCATGAGACGTTTAATGCTCGAGGCAAAGGCGTCCGTGTCGCCGTATTTGCATACGAAGCCGCACTGTATGCCGGTTTCGGCAAGATCTCGGTTGCCCCCGACATCGGTCACGACGAGAGGCAGCCCCGCGTTCATCGCCTCGAGAATTGCAAAGCTCATCGCCTCATTGCAGCTTGAAGAGTTGAGATATATGTCCGAACCGAGCAATATCTCCCGCGTATCCTTGCGAAAGCCGAGAAGGCGGCATTCGTTCTCAAGACCGAGTTCAGAAGCTTTGGCGCTGATTTCGGAGAAAAGCTCACCGTCTCCGCAGATCAGGCAGCAAAAAGGCTTGTCCGATCTTTTTTTAAGCTCCGCAAGGGAATCCAGCAGGAACGATAGCCCTTTTTCCTGAGCAAACCTCGCAAGTATTGTCATTACAAAGCAGTTATCCGAAAGACCGAGCTCTTTTCTTATAACATTAGACCTCACAGAAGAACCGGCAGGCTCGATACCGTTGTATATAACCTTGATGCGCGAAGGCTCTACGCCATTTTCGATCATTATATCCCGTCCCTCATTGCAGACGGCAATTATGCAGTGGTTTTTCGGCGTAAAGCGCTTGTTCAGCCTGCGCCATACGAAACCGGACAATCCGGAAAGACGCAGGGTGAGGTGGTTCGTGAGAACAACCTTCGGCTTATTGTAATAACGCTTCGAGATGAGAGCGATTATGTTTTCACGCGGATATTGTGCGTGTATCACCTCGATGCCGTTCGAACGGCAGTAATCAGCGAGCTTCTTCGCTGCGGATAGCATCGAACGCCAGCTCATTTCGACCTGAAGGCACGGAACAGAGGCCTCTTTCATCTTCTGTGAAAGCTCGCCGCCGACATTATAGGCAAAGAACGGATTAATTTTGCCTTTACCGAGACGTATAAGGTTCTCGACATATTTTTCGGTACCGGCTTTTCCGGCATAGTTTATAAGATAAAGAACATTCAAGCTATTATCGCCTGCCCTTCAGTATGGATGCCCAAAGGCCGGACATTGGTCTTAGAGGGGGTTCGCCCCGCAGCGCTGGACCGCTTTGCCAAGTATACATCATTTTATCGAAGGATGCAAGTCAGTTGCATGAAAAGCCCGCCGTACTCTAGTACGGCGGGCCTATTCAGTTCATCCGCCTAGATATGCTTTTTGAACGGCGTCATTATTCAGCAGTTCGTCCGCCTTTGCGGAAAGGACTATCTTGCCGGTTTCAAGAACATATCCTCTGTCGGCTACCGAAAGCGCCATCTGCGCATTCTGCTCGACAAGGAGTATCGTTGTTCCAGCGGAGTTAAGCTCCTTGATTATATCAAATATCTGTTCGACAAGGATCGGCGCAAGGCCCATCGAGGGCTCGTCCAGCATAAGAAGCTCGGGCTTAGACATAAGCGCTCTGCCCATTGCGAGCATCTGCTGCTCGCCGCCGGAAAGCGTTCCGGCAACTTGTTTTCTGCGCTCCTTAAGTCGGGGAAAGCGGGTATATACATTGTCCAGCCCGTCGTTTACCTCGCTTGCTTTTCTTGTAAAGGCACCCATCTCGAGGTTTTCTTCAACAGTCATCCCCAGAAAAACCCTTCGGCCTTCGGGAACCTGCGCGAGTCCGCCTGCGACAATTTTATGGGGAACGATATTGCTTATGGGCTTGTCAAGGAAGGTGATGGAACCGGTCTTGCTGCGTAAAAGACCCGAAACCGTATTCAGTATCGTGGACTTACCGGCGCCGTTTGCACCGATCAAGGTTACGATCTCACCCTTGTTGACCTCAAAGGATACACCTTTGATAGCGTGGATACTTCCGTAAAATACGTTGATATCGTTTACCTTCAGCATACGTCAGTGATCCCCCTTTTTCTTGCCCAGATAGGCCTCGATGACCTGCGGGTTGGACTGGATATCCTCAGGCGAGCCCTTTGCAATGACCTTGCCGTAGTTAAGAACGCAGATACCCTCGCAGATGCCCATAACAAGGCTCATGTCATGCTCGATGAGCATAATTGCGATTTTGAATGTGTCACGGATCTTCTGGATGTTTTCCATGAGCTCCGTCGTTTCGGAGGGATTCATGCCGGCAGCCGGCTCGTCAAGAAGAAGGAGAGAGGGATTCGTGCCGAGCGCGCGCACGATCTCTAGCCTGCGCTGCGCACCGTAAGGAAGGGAGCCGGCCTTTGCGCCCGCGAGATCCTGCATATCAAAGATCGAAAGCAGCTCCAGCGCCCTTTCGTGAGCGATCCGCTCTTCTTTCCAATATCGTGGCATACGGAAAATTCCGCTCCACATTCCGTAGTTTATCTGGTTGTGCATACCCAGCTTGACATTATCCTCAACGCTCAAATTTGAAAAAAGGCGAATGTTCTGAAAGGTACGCGCAATGCCGGCCTTGTTAATCTGAACGGTATTCATATCGTGGGTGTCAAGACCGTCGAGCATTATCGTGCCGCGAGTGGGCTGATATACCTTTGTGAGCAGGTTGAAAATAGTGGTCTTTCCTGCGCCGTTCGGACCGATGAGGCCTGCAATTTCAGTTCTGCCGATAGCCATATTGAAATCGTCAACGGCAGTCAGCCCGCCGAAGTCGATTCCGAGATGGGATACCTCAAGAATCGGAGTTTTGTCGACATCGCGTTCAGGGATGATGTTCGGAGAAGGGACAGGAACAAGCTTTACGGGTTCTCTCTGGAATCTACTCATTTGACCCACCTCCTTCCGCATTACCGCTTAGCTTTTTCGGGGCAAGCTTTTCGATTATTTTGTAGTAGAAATCCTTGATTGTCTGGCTGTTGGTCGCGAGCATTACTACTATCAGAACGATTGCATATACAAGCATCCTGTAATCGTCGAAGCCGCGCAGAGCTTCCGGCAGCACTGTAAGGACAGTTGCGGCAATGATCGAGCCCCACATATTGCCCAAACCGCCGAGAACGACAAATACAAGGATCAAAATCGAGGTATTAAAATCGAACTTGCTTGCCACAATGGTTGAATAGTTCATGGCAAACAGCGCGCCGGCCATACCGGCAAGAGCGGCAGAGGTTACAAACGCCATAAGCTTATACTTAGTAATGTTGATGCCGACGCTTTCGGCCGCTATACGGTTATCTCTGATGGCCATAATCGCACGTCCGGAGCGGCTGTTGACTAAGTTGAACACAATAAAGAGCGTGAATAATATCAGAACAAAGCCGGCCGTAAAAGTCGATATTTTGGAAATGCCCGAAATGCCCATCGGCCCGTTTATTATAATTTTTCCGCTTTCCTCAAGCTTTAAAGCATCGGCATTCGTGAGCATGCTGAAGTGCAGGCCGTGACTGTCAAGCCCGATATAAAGGTTGGTTACTATACTTTTGATGATTTCTCCGAAGGCAAGAGTAACAATTGCCAGATAATCGCCTCTGAGACGCAGCACAGGAATTCCGATAAGAACACCTGCTATCGCCGCGAATATTCCGGCAATTATCATAGCAACGGCCAACCGGACCGGAGCAAAGGGGATCGCATTCTGCAAGCTGATTGCGGCAACGACGCCGGAGAAAGCGCCTACGCTCATAAATCCTGCATGTCCAAGGGAAAGCTCTCCCAGTACGCCGACTGTAAGGTTAAGGGAAACAGCCATAACAATGTAAGCACAGATCGGAACGAGCTGTCCCTTCAGCGAGGATGAAATGGAGCCCGTGCCGATAAGCACCTGCAGGACGGCAAATGCGATGATTACGAAAAAATATGTGAGGAAATTGCTTCTGGTGGTTTTGCTGATCTTTTTCATATTTACCACCTCAAACTTTCTCATTCATCTGCTTGCCTAAGAGACCGGCAGGGCGTACAAGCAGAACGATGATCAAAACGGCAAAAACGATTGCGTCAGAGAGCTGAGTTGAAATGTATGCCTTGGCAAAGATTTCGATTATTCCCAACAGCACGCCGCCAAGCAGCGCGCCGGGAATGGATCCGATGCCGCCGAAAACCGCTGCCGTAAACGCCTTGATACCGGGCATAGATCCCGTTGTGGGCATCAGTGTGGGATAGGCGGAGCACAGCAGCACACCGGCAACCGCGGCAAGCGCTGAACCTATTGCAAACGTAACCGCAATAGTAGTATTGACGTTGATACCCATAAGCTGGGCGGCGCCCTTATCCTCGGAGCAGGCGCGCATAGCCTTGCCCATTTTGGTTTTGCCGGTGAACCATACCAGCGCTACCATTATTATAATACATGCGGCGATCGTCACAATCGTTACATAGGAAATGGAAAGCTGGCCGCCAAAAAGCTGTACCAGGTCATCGCCGACAATTGAGGTAAAAACCTTTGGATTGGTCGTCCACAGCAATTGCGCGGCATTCTGAAGGAAATAGCTTACGCCGATTGCGGTGATCAGAACGGCAAGCGACGGCGCCTGACGCAGCGGCTTGTAGGCAAATCTTTCGATAACCATTCCAAGCACCGTACATACGATCATAGCAAGAATGACTCCGGCAAGCGGAGGCAGCCCGTACAAAGTCATAGCGTAGAAGCAGATATATGCGCCTACCATTATTACGTCGCCATGAGCAAAGTTAAGCATTTTTGCGATTCCGTAAACCATAGTATATCCCAATGCAATGATAGCGTATATACTGCCTAGGCTTATTCCGCGAATCAGGTAGGATAAGAGCGTCATTTACGCAACACCTCGTTCTCTGTTTTTGAGCGTATCTGAAAAATATCAACTATTTGACTTGGTATTTTTCAGATACGCCTGCGCGATAAAATGAAGCAAAGAGGACCGCCGCTGTGGCAGCCCTCTGCTTGCTTCAAATGAGGGATCAATACCGTATATAGTTAGGTATATTATCTGTTAGTCCAGACCCGCATAAGCGCCGTTTTTGATAACCATGCCCTTAGGAGACTTGCTTACGGCTCCGGTTGCATCCCAAGTCATACCTGTGCCGGTGAGTCCGTCGAATTTCATTGTGGTGAACTGCTCGATCATCTTTGTGCAGATATCCTCGGCAGACATATCAGATGTGACGCCGGCTGCGGTGCAAGCCTGATAGAGAGCGTATACGCAGTCATATGCGTCAGCTGCGAACTGGTTGGGAATTTCGCCGTACTTTTCCTGATACTTTGCGACAAAGCTCTTGGTTTTTTCATCGGTTGCGTCAGCGTTAAACGGAGTCAGCAGCATAACGCCCTCGGCAAGCTTGGTGTCAAAGTTTTCAAGGGTAAGGATACCGTCCATACCATCAACGCCGAAGAATTTGGGAGCATAGCCCATAGTGCTGGCCTGCTTCAGGATCAGAGAAGCGGGGGTGTAGTAGATAGGCAGGAAGATAAGATCAGCGCCGGCTTTCTGAGCCTCTGTGAGCTGAACGGAGAAATCGTTCTGGCTGTCTTCTGTGAAGGTTGTGGTGCTGACGACTTCAAGACCAAGCTCCTCAGCCTTAGAGGCAAAGGTGTTATATATACCCATGGAATAAACATCATCGTTCTTGTAGATTATAGCTACCTTGGTAGCCATCTTCTTGTCGAAGATGTACTGAGCGGAAGCGGAACCCTGATTAGGATCGGCAAAGCACATCTGGAACATGTTGTCCTTGCCTTCCGTTACGGATGTGGAGCTGGCGGAAGGAGTAATCGCAAAGATACGGTCGGCATAGGTTTCCGCAGATGTCGCTTCGCAGGGCTTGCTCGTTACGGAGCCCAGAGAAATCTGCATACCCCAGTCCTTAAGAGTGTTGTATGCGTTTACAGCCTTTTCCGCGTCATGAGTGTCGTCCTCATATTTGAGTTCAAACTGCAGGCCGCCCATTGCGTTGATTTCTTCAACAGCAAGCTCGGCACCGTTCTTAGCAGCGTTGCCATAGATTGCGGCGCCGCCTGTGAGAGGACCGGTTCCGCCGATTTTGATAGCGCCGGCAGCCGCTGCCGATGCTGCGGGAGATGCGCCTGTGTCGCTTGCGGCAGGAGCTTCTGCTTTTTTTGCGCAGGCAGCGAAGCAGCCGACGATGAGAACAAGGACAAGCGCGATGCTCAAGAACTTTTTCATTTTCTTTCCTCCTAATATTTTGTGTATACTTATACAAAAAACGACCCCGCAAGAGAACGAAGCCATCTTGAGTATCGGTAAATATAAATAAAACAACTGTATTCAATTGGTAGTATTTTAAATCTTTATCACAATAAAGTCAATAGTTTACTACTCTTAAATCACTTTAAATTACAAGAGAGCTTTTGTTGATTTCGCATGAAATAGTATTCCGTAATTCATTTTTTTACGAATAGACAGATACTTTTTATAAAGAAATGCATAAACTAAACGCCGGCTGTCAGCAAATTGTGAAAACTGCCACTTCCTTTTTTTGATTTAAAGTGCTATAATATTTGCATAATAATCGTATGGAGATTCATTATGGACCGTGTTGTCAGAACTCAAAAGGCTTTCTCGTTTAGCTTTAGCTTTACCGGCTTCTTTTTCGGTAAGGCTTGTTTGAGTTTGTCTGGTAACGGGTAGATGCTTGAAATCCTAAGTGATCCAAGCCCCGCAGCAAACTCGCTGCGGGGCTTTTTTGATAGTTGTATCGTTATTTAAGGAAGCGGCGAACAGCGTTTCGAGGTATTACTATCGGATCGCGGAATTTGATAAGGTCATTGGAACACGTCAGTGTTCTTCTGGAAATAAAATAAACAGTAAAGAAGGTATTAAAATTGTCGTATCATATGTACAATAGAGAGGCGGAGACGATGCCCCGTGAAAAACTCCGTGAGCTGCAGAGCGAAAGGCTTTGCGCGATGGTAAAGAGAGTTTATGAAAAGGTTCCCATGTATCGAGAGCGATTTGAAAGCATGGGTCTGCGTCCCGAAGACATAAAGTCTATCGATGACATTACCAAACTGCCGTTTACCTACAAGCAGGATCTGCGCGACAATTATCCCTTCGGACTGTTTGCCGTCCCCATGGACGAGGTTGTCAGGATACACGCCTCATCGGGTACAACCGGAAAGCAGACCGTTGTCGGCTATACGGCGAACGATATGAGGCTCTGGGGCGAGGTAATGGCAAGAACTATAGGCGCGGGCGGCATAACAAAAGCCGATATTGGGCACATAAGCTACGGCTACGGACTGTTTACCGGCGGCCTCGGCGGCGGCCTCGGCTCAGAAACAATCGGCTGCGCTACGATTCCGGCCTCGACCGGCAACACAAAGCGTCAGGTTACGATAATGCAGGACTTCAAGCCGACATTCCTGCTGGCAACGCCCTCATATGCGCTGACGATTGCGGAATACATGGAGCAAAACGGCATTTCGACGGATGAGATTTACCTTAAAGCGGGCTTTTTTGGTGCGGAACCATGGACCGAGAGCATGAGAAAAGAGATTGAAAGGCGCCTGAACATTAAGGCGTATGATATTTACGGCCTGTCCGAAGTCATAGGTCCGGGTGTCGCATATGAGTGCGAGTGCCAGAACGGCCTGCACGTCAACGAGGATCATTTCTATCTTGAGATAATCGACCCAGAAACCGGAGAACAGTTACCGGACGGCACAGAGGGGGAAATTGTCTTTACCTGCATGACCAAAGAGGCCCTGCCGCTGATACGCTACCGCACTCGCGATGTCGGTATGCGCATCCCCGGCGAATGCGAATGCGGACGTACCTTTGTCCGTATGGTTAAGCCCGCCGGACGCACGGACGACATGCTAATAATACGCGGCGTAAATGTGTTCCCGTCGCAGATCGAATCCGTGCTCATGGAGCTTGACGGCATCGCGCCCTACTATCAGATGATAGTAGAAAGGGAAGGCAACCTCGACAAGCTGACAGTTCTCGTCGAGCTTACGGAGGAAACCTTCACCGACGAAGTGAGAAAGCTTGAAGCAATGTCGAAGAAGGTGACCGACGCTATCCATTCGGTACTCGGCATAGCGGCAAAGGTTAAGCTTGTCGAGCCGAAGAGCATCGAGAGGTTCGAGGGCAAGGCAAAGCGCGTAATTGATAAGCGCACGCAAGTCAATTTTTAAGGAGGGCAGACTATGCTGTTAAAACAGATTTCGGTTTTTGTTGAAAACCGCCGCGGAGCGATCATGGAGATCACGGGAGTACTTTTTAATGCAGGTGTTAATATCAGAGCCATTTCAATTGCGGACACAACAGACTTCGGCGTTGTTCGGCTCATTGTAGACAAGCGCAAGGATGCCCTTGCTGCCCTGCGTGAGAACGGTATGACTGTCAAGGAAACCGACGTTCTCGCCTTAGCTGTTGACGATACCCCGGGAGCGTTCCACGAGGCGCTGAAAGCTCTGACGGAAAGCGGTATCATGGTTGAATACAGCTACGGTTTCGTATCGCCGATCGGCGACGGAGCGACCATTATCCTTAAATGCGATGATCAGGAAAAGGCTCTCGGCTGTCTTACGGCAAGTGGCTTTAAACTCCTGACAGCGGAAGATGTCAAGTTCTGATTAAGTTCCCGAAGCTAAAGGCCAGTCCCGCCGTTAACTTGTCCGGCGGGACTGACTGTGGTGTTTAAGTGCTTTACTTTTCGGCTAGGCTTTGCTATAATACAATCCGTTGCTTAATATGCGCCCGTAGCTCAGTTGGATAGAGTGACAGACTCCGACTCTGTAGGTCGCTGGTTCGAATCCAGTCGGGCGTGCCAAAAGACCAGTCTTATTTTAGGCTGGTCTTTTTATATTCTAGAAGCTAATTGCACTGTTGTAAGTTAAAAATTAAAATAATGTAAATTGTCGATACCATGTAAGCATTATCTTGACACGCAGGATAAAACCAACTTATAATCTATATTAATATAGGTATTACAAAAGTATTATTGATATTCAAAATTTTATAAATACAAATAAGTGCGGCAGAAGCAAAAAGAATATCAAGAAAGAGTAAGGATGTGAGCCTTAGATGTCCTGCGTTGGGAACATAGAACTCAATATTTTCTCTTTGCTTCTGCTCGCTATTGTTTTCGGGAATATGTATCGACGGTCAAGAGAATATCTTCCCGATCAGAAACTGTTTCTGATGATTATCATTACGGTTGCTTTCGTTCTTGTTCTGGACTCAGTGCAGTGGATATGTGACGGTACCACCGGAGAAATATTATATTATGTCAACCTAATTTCGAACTCTATTTATTACATAATGCAGCTATTTCCGTATATATTTTGGTGTTTTTATGTCCGTTACCAGATAAAAATGGATATAAAAGAGGCAATGAAAGCAAAAACGCTTTTGTTACTGCCATTTTCGGTAAACGCTGTTATATCGATTCTAAGCTGTTTTAACGGGTGGTATTTCTATATTGACAGTAATAATTACTACCACAGGGGAGAGCTCTTTTGGCTGTCGGCTGTCATTACATATGGTTATTTCCTGTATTCCATAGTTTATCTTCTGTTCTACATGAGAAAGACCGAGCGAAGCATTGTTATCTCAATGCTGCTTTTCACTTTGCCGCCTCTTATCTGCAGCGCGATACAAATCCTTCATTTTGGATTAGCGCTGGTTTGGCCGGGCATTACGATTTCGATCATAATAATATATTTGAACATTCAGAAAAACCAGCTATATACGGATCATCTGACTGGTCTTTACAATCGCAGGATTCTGGATATTCACTTGAACGATTGCCTGAGGAACAACACGAAGCCCTGCAGGATCGGTGTAATAATGCTCGATATTGACAAGTTTAAAACTATAAATGACTCATACGGACATATGGCCGGCGATCAGGCCCTGATCGAGACCGCGAACATCCTCAAGAAGAGCGTAGGAAGAAAAGGATTCACAGCCCGCTATGGCGGCGATGAGTTCGTTGTGATTGTTCCTGCCTGTAGTATTTCGGAAGTCGAAACAATTGCAAAGAAAATCGAGAAAAATATCGAGCTCTTCAACAGACGAGGAAATGCCGAGTTTTTTATCAGCCTCAGTATTGGCTATGATATATTCGAATGCGGCGGCAAGTTCTCAAAATACGATGTTCTTAACTGTATTGACAGGCAAATGTACGAAGAAAAGTTCAAAGACCGTACTCTGGAAGTTCAGATGACGATCCAATAATAATCGGATATATTGAAAAGCGCCGTGACCCCAAAGGTATCACGGCGCTTTTGGCATCCCCGGCGCGATTCGAACGCGCGACCTTTCGCTTAGGAGGCGAACGCTCTATCCTGCTGAGCTACGGAGACATGCGATTTTTATAATACTTGCGTATTCTAACTCAAATTAATGCCTGTGTCAAGCAGGGCTGTTTACAGTATGGAGGAAAACTCTTTTCAACAGCGTACATTCATTGGTACGCCGTAGGTAGAAAATCTGACCGGCTGGCTGGTATCAAAATTGTCTATGGCTTTGATAAGCCCGATACAACCGACCTGAAAAAGATCGTCCACATTTTCGCCTCGGGATGCGAATTTCTGTATGACCGAAAGAACCAGCCGCAGATTTCCCGAAATTAGCTTTTCTCTTGCCTCTTTGTCGCCCTCCTTTGCGCGGAGCAGAAGCTCCATTGTTTCATCGTTCTTCAGGACCTTGAGTTTCGCTGTGTTAACACCGCAGATCTCGACCTTGTTCAGCAAATGAATTACCTCCCTGACGATGAGTATATGCGCGGGTAATGGTTAGTATTTCCCCGGCAGCGCTGATTCATTCGGCATATTAAAAATTGAATGTAAACCAATAAGAATACGATGGTTGACATTATGAAGCTCATAAGGTAGAATATCAAAAACTGATTGGCCGAGGATTGATGATATGCCTACAAAAAACGATGTTCTCGCAGTGCTGGAATTTAGCCGCAACCGCTTTGTTTCAGGGCAGGAACTGGCAGAAACGCTTAATATCTCCAGAACGGCAGTATGGAAGGCTGTGAAAAGTCTTGAGGAGGACGGTCATAGGATACTTGCCGTTACAAATAAGGGATATAGGCTTGATTCTGACAGCGACCTTCTGACCGAGGAGGGCGTTCGCGCAAATCTTCCGAATCAATATAAGAACCTCCCGATAACGGTCCTGAGCGTGACCGATTCGACAAATACGCAGGCTAAAAAACTCGCGGCAGACGCGGCTCCTCACGGTACAATATTGCTCGCGGAGGAGCAGACCGCTGGAAGAGGCAGGTATGGGAAGAGCTTCTTTTCGCCGCGCGGAGCGGGGCTTTACATGAGCGTCATTCTCAAACTGCATTCCGGTATTGCGGAACCGCAGATGATAACTGTCGCTGCGGCGCTGGCGGTTTGCCGCGCGATTGAAAAGCTGACTGATCTAAAACCGCTCATCAAGTGGGTAAACGATATTTATCTTGACGGCAAAAAGGTCTGCGGTATTCTGACGGAAGCAGTGACGGATTTTGAGAGCGGCGGCATCGAGAGCATAATCGTCGGCGTCGGCGTAGACTGTACAACAAAAGAAGAAACTTTGCCTCCGGAGCTTCATGGCATCGTTGGCGCGCTCGGCGAGGGCGCTGTTTGCAGGAACCGTCTGGCTGCGGAGATCGCCGCGGGGATATTGGACAGCTTCAATGACCTCGGCGGAAGTGAAATCATTGACGGATACAGAGCACGTTCGCTTATGCACGGAAAAGAAATTAGCTTCATGCGCAACGGTGAAATATTCCGCGCAAAAGTCACCGGAATAAGCGATTCCGGAGCGTTGCTAGTATGTTTGGATAACGGAACGGAATTCGAGCTTCAGAGCGGTGAAGTTACAATCGGAAGCATGGCGGGAAATTAAGGAGGCAAGACTATTATGCAAATGAAAAAATCGGATGTGAGGGGAATGGTGCTTTGCGGGTTGTTTGCCGCCCTGATAGCGGCGGGAGCTTTTATGAAAATACCGATCCCATACGTTCCGTTCACGCTCCAGTTCCTTTTTACAAATCTCGCGGGGCTGCTGCTCGGGAAGAAAAAGGGACTTATCTCTGTATGCCTCTACATTTTCATAGGGCTTGCCGGTATTCCTGTGTTCACGCAGGGAGGAGGGCTCGGTTATATTTTTCAGCCGTCCTTCGGCTATATCATCGGCTTCGCTGTGGGAACATGGCTCGCAGGACTGATTGCGGAGCGCGGAGATACTATTAAGAGTTATATTTTAGCCGGTTTTGCAGACTTTGCCGCAGTTTTCGCGTTCGGTTTGGTATATTTCTATCTTATCATGAATTTTTATCTTCATAAGCCAATCGGAATATGGAAGACCTTGATGGTCGGCTTTTTCACCTTTGCTCCGGGCGATATTTTGATAGTGATAGTCTGTGCCTTCATTGCAAAGAGGCTGTACCCGTTCATTAAAAAAAGCAATGCCGCAGTATAGTTTATTGCATCTGCGCATCTCGGGGTATATAATTGTCGCCGATGAAAGGGTGATATAAATGAATGATGCCAAGAAAGTATTTCATTATTTTGAAGAAATATCCCGCATCCCGCGCGAAAGCGGCGACGAGAAGGCAATAGCAGATTATCTGGTCGGCTTTGCAAAAGAGCGCGGACTCGAGGTTCACAGGGACGAACATAATAACGTTATAATAAAGAAGCCCGCAGCAGATCCGAACTGCACCTGCGCCCCTGTTATAATTCAGGGACATACAGACATGGTATATGTCCGCGATGAGAACTGCAAAAGAGCATATGAGGAAGGAATCGGGCTTATATACAAGGACGGATGGATAACTGCCGACGGGACAACGCTGGGCGCCGATGACGGGCTCGCCGTTGCCTACGCTCTCGCGCTGCTTGACGGCGGCGATGGCATTATGCATCCCGCTATCGAAGCTGTGTTTACGTCAGGAGAGGAGATAGGGCTGGTAGGCGCAAGCTATCTCGATTATTCGCTTCTTAAGGGAAAATATCTGATAAACATCGACACCGAAGAGGAAGGCACCTTCTTCACAAGCTGTGCGGGAGCCTTCAGGAACGAGCTGAAGATTCCGGTAGAGCGCGAAAGCACCTCAGGACTTTGTGCGCTGACCGTGAGGATTCACGGCCTTACCGGAGGCCATTCGGGCATTGAAATAAACGAAGGCAGGGGAAATGCTTTATCACTTATGGCACGCATTCTATCCGCGCTCGGTTCAGACGTACACATTTTCTCGCTCACTTCAACAGGCAAAACAAACGCGATATCCAACAATGCGCAGGCGGAGCTATACGTTTCCGAAGAAAAGCTCATGGCGGTCGAAAGCCTTATCAGAGACATGGAGAACAATTTCAGGCACGAGCTAGGGGACAGGGATACTGTTATCATAGACATTATGCGCGGAGAAAAGCGCACAGCCGCCTGTTATAGCGAGAACAGCCGTAAGAAAACCGTCGCGGCGCTCTCGCTTCTGCCCTGCGGCGTCATCAGGATGAGCTTTGACGTGCCGGGGCTTGTTGAAACATCGGCAAATCCGGCGTTTCTTGAGCAGGGGGAAAACGAACTGCGTATTTTTTCGACTTCACGCAGCTCGGTCGGCAGCCGCAAGATTGAGATGAAGACAAAGTATGCAGCGATCGCCGACCTCTGCGGAGGAGAGAGCGTGTGCGGAGCCGATTATCCTCAGTGGGAGTTCAAGGCTGATTCGCCATTGCGTGAGCTTGCTTTAAAAAGCTACAAGGAGCTTTTCGATAAAGAAGCGAAGACCTGCGCTATACACGCGGGGCTCGAGTGCGGATACTTTGATGAGAGACTTGAAGGAGTAGACATAATATCCTACGGTCCTATCATGCAGGACGTCCACACACCCAGAGAAAAAACGAACGTGGCTTCAATTGAGAGAACATGGGCTCTTACGCTGAATATACTGGAAAATCTGGCTAATCAGAGATGAGGTTTCAAATCATAAAGCAGGGACAGGGTATTGGATCAACCCTGTCCCTGCATGCTTTTAAGGTTAACATAACGTTATGGCGTGATGTACCTCATAATCTTGTGAGGTTCGCCCTGCGCCATAATTTCTCCGTTCTCCACATAGACAAGCCTGTCGCAGCCGCGCATCGCACTCTCCCGGTGAGAGATGGAGATGACTGTTCTGCCTGCGGAGACGTTTTGCAGCGCAGACATGATGCGTTCTTCGGTAGCGCAATCTAGATTTGCCGTTATTTCGTCCAGCAGAAGTATTTTTGGATTAGCAGCAACTGCTCTCGCAATAGAAAACAGCTGGCATTGTCCCCATGAAAACATATTGCTTCCGGTGATAATTGTACTATAGCCATGAGGAAGGGCACGGATGCTTTCGGCGAGCCCGACAGACTCACATACCTCAGCGACTCTCTCCGGCGTTATAGATGGGTCACCCAGACTCACCTGATCGGCGACTGTACCGGGCACGAAACGGAAATCCTGTTCGACATAGCCGAAGATGCATCTCTTAATACTCTCCGGTATCCTGTGCGCTTCAAAGCCTCCTATAAGAACGTGCCCGCCAGTCGGTTTCAGCAGCCCCATGATCAGTCCGAACAGCGTCGTTTTCCCAACGCCTGTCCGTCCGGCGATGGTGACGTTTTCGCCGGAAGAAATACGCAAGTTCATGTTCTTCAGGACAGGTATATCCTCTTGGTATGAGAAGCTCAGATTTTCAAAGGCTAGCGCCAATTCGCGGCAGCCTTCAATGACCGCATCAGCCGTGATGCTCTCATCCTTTTCGTCCTCCTCTAGCGCAAAAAACGCGTCGATTCGGTTTATACCTGAAAGCCCTTGCTGGATGTTCTGGATTTCCATACCCAAAGACTCAATCGGTACAAGCAGGGAAGAAATAAGATCAATCGTCGCAGCGACCATGCCGACGGATATGCCGATAACGCCGATTTGCTCGGCAGACAAAATCACGACGATCGAAATAACGGCTGCACGGATAAGCTGGATTATCGGAGCGTAGCAGGAGTCATAGATTATAACTTTTCCTTTCGTTTTATAGTTCTCTTCGAGCTCGGTACAATATCGATCTTCCATCCAGCGTTCTTTGGAAAAGAGCTTTATCATAAGAATGTTTTTGACACTCTCCGCGATATGACCGTTGACCTTTCCCAGCTGTGCCAGATTCTTTGTCTGTGCGTCAAGCATTCTAGTTCTGAAAAATCTGGTTATCAGAAATACGATAGGGATTAGACAGAGCGCTACAACAGCGAGACGGATAGAGAAAATCCATATTGAAACGATGATGCCGACAAGCTTAAGGCTATCGACCGCCATACTTACAAGCCCGTCCGAAAACAGTACATCGACGTTTCCGACGTCTGTTATAATCCGCGATGAAACCGAGCCTGCCGAGTTTTGCTTGAAGAAACCGGAGGGCAGCGATGAAAGCTTCTTCATCATTTCAAAGCGAATTACATGTATTGTGCGCTGCCCTAGAAAAGTCAAAAGCCAGCCCTTGAGGAAATCCAGTCCGCCGATAAGGATTGTGATGATAAGGTAGAGAATCGCGGGTCTGATGAGTCCGGCCGTCTGCCTGTTAGAAAGGTATTTATCGATAATAACCTTCATGATCTGCGGAGGCGCGAGCGCTGCCAGAACGCTCAGAATGGCAGTTATACAAAGCGCGAGAGTCAGTGCCCGGTTTTGGGAAACAACAGTTTTAACGCAGCTTCCAACGCTTTTATTCTTCATTCTTCAGTCCTCCATTCCGGGACTCCCATAGCTTTCTATAGGATTTGTTTCCCTTTAGAAGCTCATTGTGCGTGGAAAAAACTGCCCTGCCGTTTTCTAAAAAGAGCACTTTTTCAGTCAAGGGAAAGATGGAAAGCCTGTGCGAAATGAGAACGATTATCCGGTCGGGGAAGCTATCTCTGATATTATCGATAATTCGGTTCTCAGTTTCCATATCCACGGCAGAGAAAGGATCGTCGAGAACCATAAGGCTGCTTTTTCTGTAAAGAGCGCGGGCAAGCGCAATGCGGGCACGCTGGCCGCCCGAGAGCCTGACACCGCCCGAACCGACAAGCGTTTTTTCACCGTCCGGCATGGATTTGAGGTCCTCGTCGAAGCAAACGAGCCGGAGTATTCCGGAAACATCTCCGCCGTCCCCAAGCGTTATGTTCTCATAAATAGTATCAGTGAGAAGCTGAGGATCGTGTCCCATGTAGGCAATCGCTAAACTACGCTCAAAAGGGCTATATTCGCGGAGTTCCTTTCCGCATAGACAAATTTCTCCGCGGTAGGGATACAGCCCCGTCAGCGCCAGCCCAAGCGCTGTTTTGCCGCTTGCAACCTCACCGGTAACCCCGATAATATCTCCGGCCTTTGCGTCGAGATTAAGACCGCCGAAGCTCTCCGCCTGTGCGCCGGGGTATGAGAAGGAAAGTTCGCGGCAGACAAGGCTTGCGTTTTTTGCTTCGGCTTTAACAGTTTCATCGGGCAGGCTGTACTCTTTGAAGCCGGGGCTTATTCTTTCCCACGAGACAGCCGCCTTCTGATAAGTATTGAAAAGCTTTGCCGCCTTGCTTGCCTTTGTTGCTAGAGAAAGAAAAATCGTAATATATGCCGTAAAGTCTCCGATCGACCAAACGCCGGAAACAACGGACCTGCCGCCGAAATACAGAACGCCAACGATGCCGAGCAGCGATATCGCGTTATAGACCGGCTGCATAGAGTTCTCGAGCACATCGGCCTTAACAGCGCGCGTTTCAAGTTCTTGCAGTTCCTTTTCGTACTCCGCGTTTTTCTTTTCGGAGGCACTGTTGACGCGATACAAAAGGGAATTTTCGATATTTGAAAGCGTAAGCTCCGAGACAACACCATTCTGCGTACGGTAAAGCTTGGTGTTGCGTTCTATGACGGCCTTGAGCTTTTCGGCAATAAATATGGCGACAGGTATGAAGACGCAGGAAATGAGTGTCGTTTTAATGTCATAGGCAAACATTGTGATAAAATATGAGAGCATCAGCACACCGGTGTCGAATACCTCGGTTAAGACCTTCCTCATGCCCTCTACGCAGATATCCACATCACCGACAGCCTTGTTCATAAGGTCTCCGGCTGAAACATTGGAGAGCACGGTAATGTCTTGGAACATAAAACTGTTATAGAGCATACGACGCATGACGGATCCTGTACGGTTTGCGAAAAGCCGGACGAAATAGCGTTTTAAGGCTCGCATAAACTGAATTGCGCATACGATGCCGACGAATATAAAAGCCTGCCTCAAAACAGCGGAAACAGAAAGCCTGTTAACGACGGTGTCGATCAGCCTGCCTTGCAGAACCGCCGCAAACGACATGCTGCCGTTAAACAGTATGCCCGTGACCGTGACGGCAACAAGAACCTTCCACTCACGTTTCAGATAGCTTTTCAGCTTCTGGGGCTCGCGAACAGGTGACAGATCAAGCTTGAACAAGCGCTATTCCTCCCTTGAAACGATATTTGAAAATCCGAGCTTGCGAGAAGCCTTACCTTTGAGATAAAGCTCATCGAGAACATCGAGGAACACCTTGAACCTGTATTCATCTACGTCTTTGGTCAGCCATTCGTAGAATTCGGCTTCAATTTCGGTTTTAGAGTTTTTGACTATCTCAGCAAGCTCGGTCGAATAAATCATTTTGCCCCTCGCATCTGCCTCATTCGGCAGTATCCTTATAAAACCCTTTTTTTCAAGGTTTTTTGCCCGCCTTGCGACAGCCGCTTTGTCCTGCTTGAGCACATCGGCAATTTGAGCCTGAGAAGTGCCCTGATGGTGCCGGACGAAATGTATGAATTCATATTCCGAGGGTCCGAGTCCGATGTTTCCGAGGCGGCCGGTCGTAAATTGCTGAGCTAATCTTTCGATTTTTGTAATCTTTCGTTCCGTCCTGTCCATAATACGCCTCCCAAATTAGTTGTATTATCAACTAATTTATACGGGAGAAATATTGCTCTGTCAATAAAAAGGCTAAGGTATGCGGGCTTATTTATAAAATTGCAGTTAGCATTTATAAGAAATGTCGTTTGCAAAATAGCCGGTGATTTACATAAAAAAATAAAAACATATTGAAAAAGGCTGTCCTTCTTGAAAAAAATGTGTTACAATAACAAATTGTCGGACTATGCGTATATGCTATAACACAGCTTATCCCGCTTAATATAATAATCGCAGGAACATCCTTTTTTCTTATAACACCGAAAGGAATGGTTTTTTTAATGGGCTATGTTGTCATGGATATGGAATGGAACCAGGCCATGTCCTCACAATCTGCCGTCTTCAATAGGCTTCCGATTCGCTTGAGAGGGGAAATAATCCAGATCGGTGCAGTCAAGCTTACGGATGACTTTTTACCGGGCGACGAATTTCAGATCGACGTTAAACCGATATATTTTAAGCGTATGCACTACAAAGTCGAGAAGCTTACAGGCTTTGACAAAGAACGCCTTGAAGGAGGAGTAGGCTTTAAAGAGGCCTTCAGGAAGTTTCGCGAATGGTGCGGAGAAAATTGCACTTTCCTCACATGGGGCAGCGACGATAAATCGATAATGGAACAGAACATTATAATTCATGACCTTGACTGGGATTGGATTGACAGATGGGTGAACCTGCAGGTCATATATAACATGCAGACGCAGGCGGGGCGTAACCAAACGGGGCTTACAACCGCGATGGAGTATTTCGGCATTGAGCAGACCCGTATCGCGCACGATGCGCTGGGAGATGCCTACAACACCGCTCTTGTGTGTTCGAAGCTCGACCTGGAGGAGGGGCTGAAGCATTACGATTCGGCTTCCAAGGTTCTTGCTACGCGGCTCAGCGGAGCGCAGGAAGATGGCAAACCGGCCGATGCGGTTGAGCATAGGGCTTTTACGGGCTATATTGAAAGAACGCAGGCTTTCTCAGACAAAAATATCTCGTCTCCGGTCTGCCCGGAATGCGCGGAGCCACTCAAGTGCGGCCGCTGGGTGAATCAGGGCGACAAGAGGTATATGTCGCTCTGCGAATGCAAGACTCACGGCAACTTTCTTGTCCGGCTCAAATTTCGTACCGCGGAGGACGATACGTGGACGGTCAACCGTATTATGTACAGAGCGGATCCCGATATGGAGCAGTATTATCTCGCAAAGGCGCATCCGCCAAGACGCCGCCGTACGCGCAGGAAGAAAAAGAGAGCCGTGTTTCCCTCTTGAAGCATAGCCTGACGGCATAAAGCGTTCTTCGCCCGACGCTGTTACAGCGTTGGCTTATCGTTTCGTCAAATTCATTGGAGGTAATAATGTCACTTTTAATTGCAGCAATTTTAGGCTTGGTTCAGGGCCTCGCCGAATTTCTGCCGATTTCAAGCTCTGGACACCTTTCCGTTCTCCAGAACCTGTTTGGTATGAAAGAGGCCGACACCTTGTTCGACGTGCTTCTGCACTTTGCGACGCTCATCTCGATCTGCGCCGCCTACTGGCAGGACATTGCTGACATGGTAAAGGAAGTTATAGGCTTTTTCAAAGATATCAACCATCCCAAACCGGAAGAGGGCGATCCGAAGCCCGCGCGTCGTCTTGTATTTATGATAGCAATAGCGACGCTCCCGCTTCTTGTCGTCCTGCCGGTCAAGGATTATATAGATAAGCTCAATAACAGCACCTATTTCATCGGTGCCGCGTTAATTATTACAGGCGCGATACTTTATCTTTCAGACAGAATGCAGAACGGCAGAAAGACTGAAAAGAATATGACAGTCATAGACGCCGTTAAGATCGGTGCCGCACAGGCGATAGCGACCGTGCCCGGCATATCCCGTTCGGGAGCGACGATCACCGCGGGCATGGCAACAGGCCTCAACCGCAATTTTGCGGTCAAATTTTCTTTTCTAATGTCGCTGCCGGCAGTTCTCGGCGCAACGCTCGTAAAGCTCTATGACGCGATAAACGACGGAGTTGACGTCTCGAACTTTCCCGCATATTTGCTGGGAATGGCGATTGCAGGTATTACCGGATTCTTTGCAATAAGAATTATAAAAAAGCTTACCCAGAAGGGCAAATTCGGACTGTTCTGCTGGTATTGCTTTTTTGCGGGCATCCTGACTATCGTTCTTACGATTATTCTTTGATACGGAGTGAATGCTAATGGCACAAACGACAAAGAAATCCACCCCAAAACATACGGCGACGAAGAAAAAAGCACCGGCAAGGCCCGCGAGCAACACCAAAAAGTCTTCTGCCTCACAAAAAAAGCAGGCGGGCAGCAACCCCGCAAATCGTATGGTCGGAGCAGTGGCATGCCTCTTTCTAAGCCTATTCTCGTTTATCGGATATTTTGATATCGATGCGTGGTTCATTACATATTTCTGCGGATTTATAAAAGGTATTGTCGGCTGGGGCTACTACATCTTTCCTCCGGCACTGCTCACATGCTCAGTCACTTTACTTTTAAAAAGAGACGAGCCCGTCAGTTTCAGAGTGGTATCTGCGCTGATGACGCCGCTGTTTCTCGGTTCTCTTTATCATCTTTTCTCATCCGGAACGGATATCGGCTTCACAAAATCGGTTGTTTTCGAGCTCTATAAAACCGGAGCGGAGACATCGAGCGGCGGAGTGCTGTCCGGACTTCTCGCCATGGGACTGAAATCCGCCGTAAGCATTTACGGCGCGGCGCCTGTTTTTACCGTTGGCCTAATCTTCTTTGGAATGAGCGGTGTTGGAGTCACAGTCCCGAAGCTTATCGAGAGCTACCGCAATCGCTCGCGTTATGAGGCGATACCCGAAAGCGTTCAGGAATCCAGACCTGTTCCCGCATCAAGCCTTCAGAAAGGTGTGAAGCAGCCTCCGGCGCTCTCTGGCAGAAAACACGTCAGTGCGATCGATATCCCGCTTGACGAGGCAAGCCTTAAAAACGATGATTATGTTGAGGAGAAGGTCGGCTTTTTCAACACGAAGCCCCGCGTGAAAACGCCCGACCAGATACTATCGCAGGGAATGGAAAAACCGCCGGTTATGAATCCCAAAGCCGCAAAACAGGCATCGCCTGCTATGCCGGCGACGCCTACGGACAATGTTAAACCGCTTTCCGTTGAGGAGGCGGCCGCCGTGGCGGGAGTTGCGCAGCTATCCAGCGAAGGTACGGGGAATACCTCTGCAATAAAGAAGATTTCTCACGAAGAGGTTGAGGCGGAAACTGAGGAAATTACGAAAACTATTGAAAAAACACTGGAGGAGAACGCAGAGGTATACAGATACCCCTCGGTTGAGCTTTTATGTTCGGCAGGCGCCAGAAACAATGTGGATGGCAGAGAAGAGATTGCCCTTAATCGAGAAAGGCTTGAAAGCACCATCAGAAGCTTCGGCGTTAGCGGTACGATAACTGGTATTACCCGCGGTCCTACGGTCACGCGATATGACCTTGAGCTTGAGCAGGGCGTTAAGCTCGCAAAGCTCACGAACCTCGCGAACGACCTTGCGCTTTCGCTGGGCGTTATGAGCGTCCGCATAGCGCCGATACCGGACAAGATTTCAACGGTGGGCATCGAAGTTCCGAACAAGCTCGTCAGCATGGTGTATCTGCACGATATCATCGATTCACCGGCGTTCAAATCCGCGCAGTCAAAGCTGAGCTTTGCAATCGGCGAAGATATCGGCGGAAACGCTATCGTCGGCAATATCGCAAAGCTGCCGCATCTGCTCATCGCCGGTACTACGGGCTCCGGTAAGTCCGTCTGCATGAATTCACTGATACTCAGTCTTCTCTATAAATCGTCGCCGGAGGATGTGCGCCTCATCATGATCGACCCGAAGATGGTCGAGCTCGGCATATATAACGGCATCCCGCACCTTTTTGTGCCTGTCGTAACTGATCCTAAAAAGGCGGCGGGCGCGCTGCAATGGGCGGTTGTCGAGATGCTCAAGCGCTACAGGCTGTTTTCAGAAAACGGCGTACGCGACCTCATGGGCTACAATGCGCACCAGAAAACCATACGAGGGCAGACACTTCCCCGCGTTGTCATTGTTATCGACGAGCTTGCCGATTTAATGCTCGTCGCCTCGAAAGAAGTTGAGGAGAGTATTTGCCGTGTTGCCCAGATGGGACGCGCTGCGGGCATGCACCTTGTTATCGCAACCCAGCGTCCTTCGGCGGACGTCATAACGGGACTGATGAAGGCAAATATCCCGAGCCGTATCGCTTTTGCCGTCTCGTCCGCGATGGAAAGCCGCATAATTCTTGACAATTCCGGAGCTGAAAAGCTTATCGGCGCGGGTGATATGCTTTATTCGCCGCTCGGCGCCGGCAAGCCCATGCGCGTACAGGGCGCTTTTGTTACCGACGAGGAGCGCGAGCGGGTCATTAACTTCGTCAAGGAAGGCGCACAGGTCGTCTACAGCGAAGACATCCTTGCCCAGATTGAAAAGGCAGCCGAGGATAAGAACGGCGGCGGTTCATCCTCCGAGAGCGAGAAGCAGGAGGCTCAGGACTCAGGCTCCGATTACGATGAGCTTCTGCCGCAGGCCGTGGACGTTATTTTTGAGACCAAGCAGGCCTCCGTTTCCATGCTCCAGCGCAGATTGAAGCTCGGCTACGCGAGAGCTGCCAGAATAGTCGACCAGATGGAGGAAATCGGAGTCGTTGGACCTTTTGAAGGCTCTAAGCCCCGTCAGGTGCTTATTACAAAGCAGCAGTGGCAGGAGATGCAGGCGCAGGGCGGTTTTACTGCGGCTCCGGCTGCCGATCAGGTCAGTTTCTCGGACTATTCGGATTCGCCGACCGAGGACTGGAAGGATTAGCCGCAAAACTACTATCAGTCGGGGCTTTCGGTTTTCCGGAAGCCCCGAGTTTAAAAGCGTTCCGCGTTACGGAGGAAAAATGAAAGATTACTTTGAAACCAAGCTGCCCGATGAGCAGCTTAAGGGCATAAGCGTCCTGGGGCTTGCCCACATCGGGGATGCGGTGTATGAGCTGCTTGTCCGCACATGGCTCTGCGCGCACGGAAAAACGACATCAAAAGGCCTGCATAAAGAAACGGTGAGCTATGTTGCCGCTCCGGCACAGGCAAGGGCAGCCGCGAAAATACTGGACAAACTAACGGAAGAGGAGCTTACCGCCTTTAAACGCGGGCGGAACGCGAAGGTGCATTCCGTCCCTAAGAACGCGGATATTTCGGAGTACCATTCGGCGACAGGGCTTGAAACCCTGTTCGGATTTCTTTATCTGAAAGGCGCTAAAGACAGGCTGAACGAGCTTTTTTCGATGATCGTGGAGGATTAACAAACAATGCCGCTTGATGCGATAACGGTGTGCGCGCTGGTAAACGAGCTTAAGGATGCGCTTATCGGCACCAAAATAGATAAGGTACAGCAGCCCTCGCGCGACACGCTGATCCTCTCTGTAAGAGGCAACGGCTCGAACGGGAAGCTGCTCATTTCCGCGGGTACGGGTACGGCGCGCGTGCATTTTCAGAGTGAGAGCTTTGAAAACCCCCAGACGCCGCCGATGTTCTGCATGCTCCTTCGGAAGCATCTCGTCGGGGCGCGTATAGCGGGTCTAAGCCAGCCCGGTATGGAACGTATGCTTATTTTTGATCTGGATACCTATGACGAGATGGGCTCTGAGTCAAAAAAGAGGCTCGTGGTCGAGCTGATGGGCCGCAATTCAAATATCATCCTAACGGATACCGAAGGGCATATAATCGACTGTCTGCGCCGGGTGGACGGCGACATGAGCAGAGTTCGGCAGCTCATGCCGGGATTAATCTACCGCCTGCCGCCGGAGCAGGACAGACCGAACTTCTTCTCGGTTCCAGCGCGGGAAAAGGAAGCGTTATGGAAAAATGCCGATCTTGAGGTTTCCGCTGACAAATGGCTGCTCGATACCTTCTCCGGACTCTCCCCGCTGGTTTGCCGCGAACTGTGCTATTCTGCCGCGGGAGACGTTTCAAAGCGTACCGCGCAGTTCTCCGAAAGCGAAAAAACAGCGTTTTTGGCGCAGATGAGGGCACTCGAAAACCGCGTGACAACCTGTGACTTCACGCCGACGATGCTTATAAAGGACGAAAAGCCTTACGATTTTTCCTTTATGCCCATACGGCAGTATGAAAACGCGGCGCAGACTGCAAGCTATCCGGATTTTTCATCCATGCTTGAGGACTTCTATACAAAACGGGACAAGCAGGAGCAGATGCGGCGAAAATCGCAGGCGCTTTATAAATCTGCAAAAAGTGCGCACGAGCGCACCTTGAGGAAGCTCGCCGCCCGCCGCGAGGAACTGAAAAAAACGGAAAACCGCGATCAGAACCGCAGATTCGGCGACCTCATTACGGCCAACCTTTACCGGATAAAGAAAGGCGACCGCGTTGCCGAAGTCGAGGACTATTTCGATGAAAACTGCCCAAGGCTCAAAATTCCGCTCGACCCGCTCAAAACGCCGCAGCAGAACGCCGCAGCGTATTACAAAGAATATACAAAGGCTAAGACCGCCGAAAAATACCTCGGCGACCTTATTGAAAAGGGAGAAAAAGAGGAAGAGTATCTTCAGAGCGTCATGGATGAGATCCAGCGCTGCGAAAGCGAGCGCGACCTCATGGAGATACGCCGTGAGCTTACGGATACCGGCTTCATAAAAGCCCAGAAGACCTGTAAAGGCGAGAAGCTTAGGGAGACCGCTCCGCTGCGCTTCGTTTCAAGTACCGGTACGGAGATCCTTGTCGGGAAGAACAACGCGCAGAACGATAAGCTGACGACAAAGACCGCGCATAGAACGGACATTTGGCTTCATGTTCAGAGGCTGCACGGAAGCCATGTCGTCATAAGCTGCGACGGGAGCGAACCGGACAAAGAAACGCTTTTTGAGGCGGCAACGCTGGCGGCCTATTATTCGCAGGGGCGCGAGAGCGGGAAGGTGCCCGTAGACTACACGCAGGTGCGTTTTGTAAAAAAGCCCTCCGGCTCGATGCCGGGGAAAGTAGTTTATACCGATTATAAAACGATTATGGTCACGCCGGATGAAAAGCTGGTTTTAAAACTGAAAAAGGAATAAAAAGCTCCTTCGCATCAGCGAAGGAGCTTTTCCATTTGCTATCTGTTAATGATCTTCATCGCGTTATAAAGAAGCTTTGCGCAGTCGGCGCGTGTGAGCTGCGGCAGGTCAGCGTAATCGGATATATCGCAGGCGCTTAGGTTTGCGCAGGCCTGTGCTGCCCAGACGGGTGCGGCGGCCCCGTAAGTTTCCGCATTTACGTCCGTAAGATTCAGCGCTTTATTCAGCATGACGGCGGCCTCAGGATAGTTGATATAATTATTGCTGTTAAAAACCGCGGCGTTAACACCATTGCTGTATCCGCTGATAACGCCGGTCAAAAGCGCTGTAGAAACATAGGGCTTCAGATAATCGGGTATTTCGCTGTCATCGGCAAAGCCGGTTGTGATAACGCCGGAAAGAATGTCAGAGTCCGTGAGTTTCATGCACATTGTGAGGAATTCGCCTCTGGTTACAGGAGCGTCAGGATTAAATATATACTGCCCTCCAACATTTTCTCCGATAAAGATATTCTTTTCCGCAAGGGCGATCGCAGCGCAGTGAGCGCCGTTGCCGTTCATGTCTGAATAAGCGATCTTGGTTTTTTGCTTCTCAATCTTGATTATGACCGTAGCCTCGGAGGAAGCGTTGCCGTTGGCATCATAAGCTTTGTAGCCGAAATAGTCGCGGCCGCGCTTGCCCTCGCTGGGTGTGTAGACAAAGCTGCCGTTGTCCTTTACAACGATTTCGCCCTTAATGGGAGGGGTCGTGATTTCGAATTTCAGGACATCGCCGTCGGGATCGGTTGCCTTAAGCTGCCCGCCGACGGAAGTGTTGCGATAGGTCGTGATCTCAAGGTTTTCCGCGATGGGCGCCGAACCTGTCCCGGTTGCCCCGGCATTTATCAAACAAACGGACATCACCAGCACCAAAGTGAGTGCGATTACATTACAGGTCTTTCTCATATGGATACCTCCAAGCAAAATATGGCGTCTCTTGGGCGCTTTGGCATTATTTTGCACAGAGAGATGGCTTTTTATTCCTAAAAATAAGATTTCAAAAATCGTTCGAGCCGCAGGATCAATCACCGCGGCTCGAATTTTCTCCTATTTTTGTTCAGCTTACCGTATTGCAGTTCGGTCCAATGCACTTGTTGGGGTTTCCTGGGGGAGGGAAAAAGTCATCGACCGGGAAGGGTATGTGACTGAACAGCGTGCAGGGGTCTTCATCGCCGCCTGCAGTGCATTCCTTATCCGGGATGCAGTAGTCGAACACCGGGATAAGAAGCTGAGTATCTCTTTCAAGCTTGATGATCGAGAACTGGCCGAGGGTTACGAAAAGCTGTTTGCAGGTGAGAGTCGTGATAAGCTCGTCATCGAAGCTCTTTGCGATTTCCTTCGGAATCTCCCGCGTCTCATTGTCGCGCATATCCAGACTTGCTGCGTCGACGATCTTCATCGCAAGTACGAGCGGATCGACGGCCTCAACGACAGCTATGGGCAGATTGTTGTAGATGTTCTCACACATGCCGCCGTTATGGGATGTGAATACCTTTGAGCCTCCTTCTCCGCCGAACAGGACCACTCTCTTGTCGAACATCGCAAGACCTGTTACCAGACGGTCGCCGGGGAAGGCTCTTCCCGTCACCTTGTAGTGATAGGTGATATCGACCGTATAGCACCCACGGTTAAAGTTAAGTTCCTCGACACGGACATCCGCATAAAGGAGCTTTGCCGTTCCGGGTCTGATGCTGAAAGCGGTGTCGATGATCGCCTGGGAGCTGCAGGTCGGGAACACCCGCAGATCTTCTATGCAGTCTTTGTCTTTACAGGCGTCAAAGACTTTTCTTGTGTGTATGCAAACCGATTCACGGCAAGACGCCGGACTCGCCGCGTTTACTGCTTTTTCAGGCATTATTATTCCTCCTGCCGATAAAAATTGTTGCTGCTTTCCGATACAGTCTATGCAGTAGGGGATAGGTTGTGATAACAATTGTTTGACGTATTGCGCAAAAAGAATTATAATTATCAGATAACAGACGCAAATTTCGCAATTTTTAAAGTTTGGGGGCTGCCGCATGGAACGGTTCGGATTCATCCACGAAAAGCTGGACATCAAAATACTGATTCTGTTTGTTTTAAACCGCCTTCCGGGCCCCGTCAGTTTCGAGACCCTCTCCGATCTTGTGATGGTCGACGACGGTTTCGACTACTTTGAATATTCGCAGTGTCTTGCCGAGCTCGTGCGCACAGGGCACGTCGAGCAGAACGAAAACAGCTACAGGATAACGAAGTTGGGCGCGGAACACGGAGATACGGTTGAAAGCAGTATCCCATATTCGGTAAGGTCCAGAGCTGAGCGCAACGCGCAGCCGCTTATCGCAAAAATGAAACGTGACAAACAGATACTGACCTCGCATGAGAATCTGAAGGACGGGGGGATAAAGGTCAGTCTTTCTCTATCAGACGGGATCGGCAACGTTATCTCCATGTCTGTTCTCTCTTCCGATGAGGAACAGGCAAAAACTATTGAGAAAACTTTTCGCAGCGATGCGGAAAACATATATCACAAAATAATCAAGCTGCTTACAAATCAGGATTAGAGAGGAAGACAAACAGAATATGAACTCATTTATTCCGGAGGGCTACAAAAGCTCGCTCAGTATCTATGATACGCAGAAGGCAATCAGCCTGTTAAAAAGGATCTTTATTGACAGGCTTGCGGGGGAACTCAATCTTTACCGCGTATCCGCGCCCCTGTTCGTTCAGGCAAACACAGGAATAAACGACGACCTGAACGGTATCGAACGCCCCGTCGCTTTCGATATAGCCAATACAGAAAAAGAAGGCCAGGTTGTGCAGTCTCTTGCTAAATGGAAACGCATCGCGCTCAAGCGCTACGATTTCTTCCCCGGCAAGGGCCTTTATACCGACATGAACGCTATAAGGCGCGACGAGGAAATGGACAACCTCCATTCCATTTATGTCGATCAGTGGGACTGGGAAAAGGTCATCGAGGCAAAAGACAGAAATATCGATTTTTTGAAGTCGCAGGTGAATAAGATAGTCGGCGCGCTCTGCGATACGCAGATGACGATGCAGTCTATCTATCCGCAGCTCTCTCTGGGAGGGCAGCTCAGCAGGGAAGTTACATTTATTACTGCGCAGGAGCTCGAGGATATGTACCCCGGCCTTTCGCCTAAGGAACGTGAAAACGAGTTCGCTAAGAAACACGGTACGGTCTTCGTTATCGGCATCGGCGGCGCGCTGAAAAGTGGCAAGCCGCACGACGGGCGCGCGCCCGATTATGACGATTGGGACTTGAACGGCGATATTATCTTCTGGTATGAGCCTCTTCAGTGCGCACTAGAGGTTTCGTCCATGGGTATCCGCGTAAATGCGGAATCGATGGACAGGCAGCTTCGGATAGCGGGTTGTGACGACAGAAGAGAACTGCTCTACCACAAAATGCTTCTGAACAACGAGCTTCCGCTTACCATTGGCGGCGGTATCGGGCAGTCGCGCATTTCAATGCTCCTTTTGAACAAGGCGCATATCGGAGAGGTGCAGGTCTCGATCTGGGACGAGCAGACGACAAAAGCCTGCGAAAAAGCAGGAGTAATGCTCCTGTAGCCGAATAACGCCGATATTTGCTATCGGCGTTAAATAGAAAAAGGAGCGGACAAGTTCGTCCGCTCCGTTATATTTTATTTTACTTCATCGTGATAGTGCTGCCTGTCGGTACTATTCCGATATAGGTCTTTCCGACTCCCAGCTGAAGCGGAGTGCCGTCTTCAAGCGTATATTTGAAGCAGCTTCCGGTTCCGGAGTGGCTCCACTTGATCGGAACGGTTTTTCCGTTGCAGATGAAGTGACCTGTTCCGGTGCCGTCAAGATCGACCGCTCTGCGGCCGTAATCATCGAGAATTTTAGTATCCGCATAGAGAACCAGAAGGTTCTTGAACTTTACGGCTTCATTCGTAGTTCCGTCGATAAGGTCTCCGCCGTACTCGGCGCCGGTGTAGTAGCCGGTATCGGAGTGATAGGTGAAGCTCGTGTCCTTAATGCCCTCAAAGCTTACGTTTACGGAAGCAGCCGAGGCGGCTGAGGAGCCAAGGTCAGGGTTCTCGGTGAATTCAAGGCCGTAATCAAAGGCACCATCGTGCTTGGTTTCATAACCGAGCTTGTTTGTGCATTCAAGCAGCTTATCGGAAGTCGTAAACAGGCTGTGCTCGATACCGTATTTCTGACGGGCTGGATCACGGTAGAAAGTTGTGCTTGCGTATGCGCCGCGGACGCCGTCAATATTGTTGACGCCCTTGGCCGAAATATCTGTATAAGCCTGTTCGCTGCCGCCGGCATGGACATAAATTGCGTCATAGCTAAGGGCGACCTCTATGTAATAAGGACGGGAGGAACGCATGCTTCCTATATTTCCGATGCCGTTTATATCGGAGAAGATCGCTTCAAAACGGGTGATGTTGCCTTCGGCGAGGATCTCATAAAGTATATCTGCCTTGGAAATTCCGCACTGTGGAAGCGCGACCTTGATATTATTTAGCATGACTGCATAAGGCCTGATGTCGCTGATGTCCGCCTCGATAGGTTCACCGGTAAGCGGATTAGTAATCGCTTCGGGTGTGGGCGTCGGTTCCGGAGCCGCAGACGGAGCTGAAACGGTCGGCGGTTCGGGCGAGGCTGTGGGTTCGGCGCTCTTTTTTCCGCAGGCTGTAAGCAGCATGAGTAGAGCAAGAATAACGGGAAATAATCTCTTCATATATACCTCCGAGTATAAAGTGAAATAAGTCGAAATATGTAAATTTCGGTCATAACTTCAAGGCGTATGATACTCCAATTTTGCTCTATTGTCAAACCCGATGACGGGTGATAAAATAAAATGAAATTA
>JAJUHD010000003.1 GCA_029268085.1 Bacillota bacterium
AAAAATCGGAGAAGCTTATGTTTCAGCCGCGCGTACGCGCCCTAAATACATCGGCGGTTCAAGAGCGCAGTACGAATAATAGTTTTTGTAATCCTCAGAGGCATCGGAGGGTGACAAGATTGCAAATAAATTTATTGCCTAATAGAATATTGTGAGAACTTGTTAGGAATAGCTTTTCTTTAAAACGGAATATTGTTATAATACCATACGGACTGAAATCTGCTTCAGTAATCGGCAAGGGGGTACATATGTACAGGATCGTAAAAAAGAGAGAATTGAATAGGGCGGGAACAACGATCGAAATGGTCGTCGAAGCGCCTCTTGTAGCGCGGAAATGTCTTGCGGGGCAATTTATAATTTTCCGTCTTGACGAATTCGGTGAACGCGTGCCGCTCACGATTGCGGATTACGACCGCGAAAAGGGGACTGTGACTATCATGTTCCAGCCCGTCGGAAGGTCAACTCAGATGCTTGCGGAGCTTGGCGAGGGCGATTATATCGTTGATTTTGCCGGACCGCTTGGAAAGCCTACGGAGATGGAAGGCTTAAAACGGGTTGCGGTAGTAGGCGGAGGCGTCGGCTGCGCTATAGCCTATCCCGTTGCAAAGGCGATGCACGCCAAAGGCATCGAGGTGGATATGATAGCAGGCTTCAGAAACAAGGATATTGTAATGCTTGAAGAAGAAATGAAGGCGAACTGCACCAATCTGTATATTACAACAGACGACGGAAGCTATGGTGAAAAAGGCTTTGTGACGGACAAGCTTAAAGCGCTGATAGAATCCGGCAGACAATATGACGAGGTAGTGGCTATAGGTCCCGGCGTGATGATGAAATTCATAAGCTTGACGACAAAGCCCTATGGGATTAAGACGGTAGTTTCTCTCAATCCTATAATGATAGACGGAACGGGAATGTGCGGCGGCTGCCGCGTATCGGTCGGCGGAGAAACGAAATTCGCCTGCGTAGACGGACCAGAGTTTGACGGGCACCTTGTCGACTGGGACGAGCTTCTGCGCAGGGGCGCGTTCTATAAAGATGAAGAATCCGAGCAGAAAGAACATGTCTGCCATCTGACGGGAGGTGTACGCCATGCCTGATATGTCTCTGAACAAATATCCGATGCCCGAACAGGAGCCGAACGTCCGGAATAAGAATTTCCTTGAGGTGGCAAAGGGCTACACAGCCGATATTGCCCAGAGTGAAGCTAACCGTTGTCTGAACTGCAAAAACAAGCCATGCGTTTCCGGCTGTCCTGTGAATGTCCGCATACCGGAATTCATCTCCAAGGTTGCCGAGGGAAGCTTCGACGAGGCTTATGAGATCATTACATCGACAAATTCCCTGCCCGCTGTCTGCGGCAGGGTCTGCCCGCAGGAAAGCCAGTGCGAGGGGAAATGCGTCCGCGGGATCAAGGGCGAACCGGTCGCGATAGGCCGTCTCGAACGCTTTGTAGCGGACTACCACAGAGATAATTTGTCGAATAATACCGAAACGGCAAAGAAGCCGGAAACTAATGGTCACAGGGTCGCGGTTATCGGCTCAGGACCCGCAGGGCTCACCTGCGCAGGAGACCTTTCGCGTCTGGGCTATGAGGTTACGGTTTTCGAAGCTTTCCACAAAGCGGGCGGCGTGCTTGTTTACGGCATACCGGAGTTTCGTCTGCCTAAGGCAATTGTGCAGAGCGAGATAGAGAATCTTGAGGCGATGGGCGTTAAAATAGTTACGAATGCGATCGTAGGCAGGGCAATGAGCATAGATGAACTATTCGAGGATGGCTTTGAGGCGGTATTTATCGGCTCGGGAGCGGGACTTCCGCAGTTTCTTGGTATTCCGGGCGAAAACCTGCTCGGCGTGTATTCGGCTAACGAATACCTTACGAGGATAAACCTTATGAAGGCCTATTTGCCTGAATACGATACGCCGATAAAGAAGGCAAAGCGCGTCGCCGTCGTAGGCGGCGGAAACGTCGCGATGGATGCTGCACGCTGTGCAAAGCGCATGGGCGCGGAAGAGGTGTTCATCGTCTACCGCCGCAGTATGGAGGAACTTCCCGCGCGAAAAGAGGAAGTCCACCATGCTATGGAGGAGGGAATCGTCTTTAAGCTTTTGAATAATCCCGTTGCAGTTCTAGGAGATGAGAACGGGTATGTTAGAGGGCTTGAGTGCCTGCGAATGGAGCTCGGCGAGCCGGACGAATCGGGACGCCGCAGGCCTGTCGAAATAAAGGATTCGAATTTTGTTTTGGACGTCGATGCCGTGATTATCGCTATCGGCACGAGCCCGAACCCCCTCATAAAGTCTACGACAAAAGGGCTTGATACGAACAAAAAAGGCGGCATAATCGCAGACGATAACGCTGCGACGTCAAGAGAGGGTGTTTTTGCGGGCGGCGATGCCGTTACGGGAGCCGCGACGGTTATACTTGCAATGGGCGCGGGAAAAACCGCCGCGCAGAGTATTGATAAGTACATAATGAGCAAATAATAATAGCGGGACTGCCAAAGCGGTCCCGCTATTTTGTGAGCATACTGCTATGCACGCCTGTTCTTTTTATAGATCATCCAGAGTCCCCGCATCAAAATCTCCTTGTCGGTAACCATTCCCTGCCTTTTGCAATATGGCGTGATAGTATCCGCCCAGTCGCCGCAGCATACGACCGAAACGTGCTCGCCCAGCTCCGCTTCGACTCTTTCCAGCAGACCGTCTATCATAGCGGCGGAGCCGTGGACTATACCGCTCTGGATGCAGGAATTTGTGGTTTTGCAGATCACCTGAGGCGTTGGTGTAATGCTAACATTTGAAAGCATGGCGGCGCCGCGCGCGAGAGCCTCCTGCGAAACCATGGGGCCGGGACTTATGATGCCGCCTACGTAATTGCCACCCTTGTCAATAATCCCCATTGCGATCGCCGTGCCCATGACGACGATGACGCAGGGCAGGGGATAATCCGCGATTGCGGCGACTGCCGACGCAACGAAGTCTCCTCCCAGTTCAGTGGGGTCCTCAAGGCGGATGTTGAGCCCTGTTTTGATACCTGGGCCAATTATGATGGGACTGTGTTTCGTTACGAGAGCGACCGCGTCCTTAATAACCGCCGTGAGCGGAGGAACAACGGAAGAGATGATTGCCCCCTCGACACTTTTTATTTCAAAACCGCGCTGGAGGAAAGCCGATTCAATCAGAACAGCGTATTCGTCGGCGGTTTTGTTCCTGTCCGAAGATAGACGCAGCATATAAAGAGCCTTTCCCTCATCCATGACGGCGAAGACCACGCTGGTATTATTTATATCGACAGTAAGTATCATAAAATGCCTCTTTATATCAACTATAATATAATAAACCTAAAAACGGCAGTGCATGTGTTGTTTTGCTGGCGAGCTTATTTTTAATAACTCCGCTGCGCGGCTATGATATATTATCATCACTCTAGCAGAATATATTGCTTATGTCAAATACTTGAAGAGCCTGTATAATAGCTCTAAAATGCTTGCAAAATCCAAAATAAGTCTTGCATATTAGTATTTTTTATGGTAAAATATCAATGTTAGGCAGGAAGATGGAGTGATGAGTGGGTTTCTCCCACTCTTTTTGTTGATTATAAAAAAATTGTAAGAATATGGAATTGGTTTGTTATGAGTAAAATTGTCGACATGGTAACAGAGCTTGCCCGGCCGATCGTTGAGGAAGCGGGCTGCGAACTTTGGGACGTTGAATATGTTTCGGAAGGCGGTCAGTGGTATCTGCGCGTATATATTGACAAGGACGACGGAGTATCGATCGACGACTGCGAGAAGGTGAGCCGCGCTCTCGACCCGATACTCGACGAAAAGGACCCTGTTCCGACCAGCTACATCTTTGAAGTCTCCTCGGCAGGGCTTGAAAGACAGCTTAAGCTGCCTGCGCATTTTCAAAAGTTTTTGGGTGAAAATGTTGAGGTAAAGCTCTATAAGCCTTTTGAAGGCTCAAAGCTGCACAAGGGTGAACTTGCAGCCTATGAAAACGGCGGTTTAACTCTTGTCTCCGGCGGCAAATCGATAACTTTTACAAAAGAACAGATCGCAGGCGTGCACATCAGTCTGCTTTGAAATCGGGAGGAAATGACATATGAACGCTGATTTTTTTGCGGCAATCGACGATATAGAACGTGAAAAGGGCATACCCAAGTCCTATATGTTTGAAAAAATCACACAGGCTCTTTTGGCGGCCTATAAAAAGGACAATCCGGCCTGCGCCGACAATGTCGTCATCAACATGGACGATGAAAAGAAGCGCATCGAAATGTATCTCCGTATGGAGGTCGTTGATGAAGTAGAGAATCCCGCGACACAGATGCTCCCTGAAGCGGCACAGGGATACTCAAAGCGCGCCAAGGTCGGCAGCTTTGTTGAAGTCCCGATTGAAACCAAAAAGTTCGGGCGTATCGCTGCGCAGGCCGCAAAGCAGGTCATAATACAGGGCATCAGGGAAGCTGAGCGCGGCATCATATTCGATGAATTCACATCTAAGGAGCAGGAGATATTGACAGGAACCGTCTCCCGCATCGAGCCGCGCACGGGCAGCGTTTCAATAAAGATTAACTCAAACTCCGAATACACAGAGGCTATGCTTTCCCCAAATGAGCAGATTAAGGGTGAAAGGCTCGTTGAAGGTCAGATGGTCAAGGTCTATGTCGTCGAAGTCAGAAAGTCCACAAGAGGGCCGCAGGTGCTCATTTCCCGTACGCATCCGGGGCTTGTAAAGCGCCTTTTTGAAATCGAGGTACCCGAGATATTCGATGGTATCGTTGAGATCAAGAGCATTGCCAGAGAGGCCGGCAGCCGTACAAAGATCGCCGTCTGGTCGAAAGATCCGGATGTCGACCCGATCGGCGCCTGTGTCGGACCCAAGGGCGGGCGCGTTGCGGGAATAGTCGATGAGCTCGGCGGAGAAAAGATCGATATCATCAAATACAGCGAGAAGCCCGAGGAATTCATCGCTGCGGCGCTCTCACCGGCGGATGCCGTAACAGTTACGATGCTGGACGAGGGCAAGAGCTGCCGCGCTATTGTGCCGGACAGCCAGCTTTCGCTTGCTATCGGCAAGGAAGGGCAGAACGTGCGCCTTGCCGCAAAGCTTACGGGCTATAAGATCGATATCAAGCCCGAATCCGAAGCTGGATATTAAACATAAAAATCTGAAAGGGGTGGCCGAAGTGCCGAAAAAAATACCTATGCGACAGTGTACCGGCTGCCGCGAAATGAAACCCAAGCGCGAGCTTATCCGTGTCGTCAGATCGCCTGAAAATGAGATATCCCTCGACTTTAAAGGCAAGGCTCAGGGCAGGGGCGCTTATGTATGCAGGAGTCAAGAATGTCTGAAAAAGGCTATTAAGAGCAAGGCGCTGGAGAGATCGCTTGAAGTGCCGATCCCCGACGAGATATACCTTCAGCTTCAGGAACAGATGGAGGCCGGGGATGAATAAAGCTCTCAACTACATCGGGCTGGCAAAAAAAGCGGGGGCGATCGAGATCGGCGAAACAAACGCCGGAGCTGTGATCCGCGCGGGCAAGGGCAGAGTGTTGGTTCTCGCGTCAGATGCTTCGGACAATGCGAGAAGAAGGGCGGAAAATTTCGTCTACGGAACGCAGACGCCGCTTATAACGCTGCCGTTCACAAAGGAAGAGCTATCGAAGATGACAGGCGTTGGAGGATGTTCGATGGCAGCGTTTACGGACATCGGGCTCGCAGCCGCTTTTATGGCGGCGCTTGCGGAAAATGAGCCGTCCTTTATTGAAACGGCAAACCTGCTGGCTCAAAAGAACGAAAAAGCGCAGATGAGAAAGCGCGAGGCTTTGGCTCACGAGAAAAAGCTGAAGAGAGGAAAATCGGCCGAAATCCCCGCGACGGGTAAGAGGAGGAAAAACATATGAGTACACTTATCAAATACAGAGTTCACGAGGTGGCAAAGGATTTCAAAATGAACTCCAAGGACATCGCGCAGATACTCACAGAGTATGCCACCACCCCGAAGAACCATATGCAGGTTCTGGAGGAGAACGAGCTGGACCTGATTTTTGAATATCTTACCCAGCATAATCAGGTCGAGGACCTTGCAGAGGTTTTTGCTGTTTCCGATAAGCCAAAGAAGGAAGAACCTGCGCCGGCGAAGGCTCAGGAAGCTCCCGCGAAGGAAAATGTTCAGGCTCAGCAGAAACCCGCAGATAACAGACCTGTCCAGCAGCAGCCTCAAAAGCCGGCTGAAAACAAGCCGCATATCCCCAGGGCTGTACCTGAAAAGCGTGTAATCGATACGCGCGGAGTGACCGTCAACATTGAAAAATACGACGAACGCCTGGAAAAATTCGTTCCCGACAAAATCCAGAATCTTCAGGGCAAGGAAAAGTTCCTCAACAAGAACAAGAACCGTCAGGCTCAGTCAATAAGCCAAAAGAAAAGACAGGAAGAGAAGGAAAAGCTGCAGAGGCTCCAGTTTGAGCTTGCCAAAAAAGCTCCTGTCAAGGTTACAATACCCGATGAGATCAATGTCGGCGAGCTTGCAAGCCGTATGAAAAAGACAGGCGCGGAAGTCGTGCGCCAGCTTATCAGGATGGGTACGATGGCATCGCTTTCCGACACGATCGACTATGAAACCGCGGCTCTCGTTGCAATGGAAATGGGCTGCAAGGTCGAAAAAGAAATCGTCGTTACAGTTGAGGAAAGGCTTATAGACGACAGCGAGGACAGTCCGGAAGACCTCGTTCCGCGTGCTCCCGTTGTAGTTGTCATGGGTCACGTTGACCACGGTAAAACAAGTCTCCTCGACCGTATCAGAGAATCAAACGTCGCGAGCGGCGAGGCCGGCGGTATCACCCAGCATATCGGCGCATACCGCATCGAGGTAAACGGCAGCCCCATAACCTTCCTCGACACACCGGGGCATGAAGCGTTTACGTCCATGCGCGCACGCGGCGCAATGGTAACCGATATTGCGATCCTCGTAGTCGCGGCGGACGACGGCATCATGCCGCAGACCGTTGAATCGATTAACCACGCAAAGGCTGCGGGGATTCCCATAGTTGTTGCTATCAATAAAATGGATAAGCCAACCGCAAATCCCGACCGTATCAAGCAGGAGCTTACACAATACGAGCTGGTCAGCGAGGAATGGGGCGGCGACACGATTATCGTTCCGATTTCCGCAAAGACTGGCATGGGTATCGATAAGCTGCTCGAAATGGTCGTTCTTACAGCCGAAATGCGGGAACTTAAGGCGAATCCGAACCGCGCTGCAAAGGGTACTGTCATTGAAGCCCGCCTCGACAAAGGCCGCGGCCCGATTATGACTGTCCTTGTCCAGAACGGTACATTGAAGCTGGGCGACATCATTATCGCCGGAACGGCTGTCGGCCATGCCCGTGTTATGACGAACGATAAGGGCGAACGCGTCACCGAAGCAGGACCATCGGTCCCCGTAGAGATCGCAGGACTTTCCGAAGTTCCGCAGGCTGGCGACACCTTCAATGCCGTCGACGACGAGCGTATGGCACGCGAGCTTGCCGAGCAGAGAAAGCAGCAGTCGAAGGAAGCCCAAATTGGCGCACCCAAGAAGGTTTCGCTCGAGGATCTGTTTGCGAAGATCCAGCAGGGCGAAATCAAGGATTTCAACATAATCGTCAAGGCAGACGTTCAGGGCAGCGCCGAGGCCGTCAAATCTTCGTTGGAAAAGCTCTCGAACGAAGAAGTGCGCGTACGTGTAATCCATTCTGCGGTCGGCGCCATCAGCGAATCGGATGTGATGCTTGCGGCGACGAGCGGCGCCGTAATCGTTGGCTTCAATGTGCGTCCGGATAACGCAGCGCGCGATTCTGCCGCAAGGGCAAACGTAGACATGAGAATGTACCGTGTTATTTATGACTGCATAAACGAGATTGAGGCCGCAATGAAGGGAATGCTGGCTCCTAAGTTCAAGGAGGTTATCACAGGCCATGCCGAAGTCCGTCAGGTCATCAAGATTTCGAAGATCGGCACAGTCTGCGGAAGCTATGTTACCGACGGAAAAATCGTCAGGAACAGCAATGTCCGCGTTATAAGGGACGGCGCCGTCGTATTTGAAGGTAGTCTCTCATCTCTGCGGCGTTTCAAGGACGATGTCAAGGAAGTCGCGACAAACTTTGAATGCGGTATAAGCCTTGAAAAGTTCAACGATGTCAAGGAAGGCGACATCATCGAAGGATATATCATGGAACGCATTGTCGATTAACAATTTTTTTGCAAACACTATTATAAATGAGGTGAGACTATGGCAGGCTACAGGCTGGACAGAACAAACGACGACATTCAGCTCGTATTGAGCGAACTTCTGCGTTCTATCAAGGACCCGCGCGTTAATCAGGGAATGATTAGCGTCACGCGGACGGAGACGACCGGCGATTTGCGCTACTGCAAGGTTTACCTCAGCGTTTACGGGCTTGAGAACGAAAAGGAATTTAAAAAGGGTCTTAAGTCCGCCTCCGGTTGGCTGCGGCGCGAGCTTTCGCAGAAGCTCAGCCTGAGATATACACCGGAGCTTATATTCGAGCTTGACAATTCGATTGAGCACGGCGCGCACATCAACGAGATCATCAGCAGGCCCGGTTTTTTGGGCGCTTCGGAGGAACAGAAGAATGACAATCGGTGAAACAGCCGCGGTTCTCCGCGAAAACAACGATTATCTTATCATCACGCATTTAAGGCCGGACGGCGACACGATGGGCAGCGCTTCCGCGCTCTGCTATGCGCTGCGGAAGATCGGCAAGACCGCATATCTGTACAATAACCCGCAGTTTGAAGACAGCTATCCTTGGCTGGCCGAGCCTTATCTTGCCCCCGAGGGCTTTAATGCAAAGTATATCGTCTGCGTCGATATGGCGGACGAGAAACTGTTTCCCGAGGGTTTCAAAGGAACGGCGGATCTCTGCATAGATCATCATCCTTCGAATACATTTTACGCGAAAAATACCCTTTTATGGCCCGAGAAAGCCTCCTGCGGCGAAATTGTAATGGAGCTTGTCAAGGAACTCTGCGGGCTTGACCCCGAGGTTTCGGACCTTCTCTATGTGGCGGTTTCAACCGATACGGGCTGCTTTGTTTACGGAAACACTACTGCGGAGACCCTTAAGGCTGCCGCGGAGCTTTGCTTCGCGGGAGCAAGGAACGCTTATCTGAATAAAATCCTTTTCCGCACGAGCTCAAAGGCGAGACTCGCTCTCGAAGCTCTGATTCTGTCCTCTTTCCTTTATTTCCATGAAGGAAAGACGGTTATTTCGGTTGTCACAAAGGAAATGCTCGATAAAGCGGGAGCACAGGAAAAGGATTGTCAGGATATCGCGGCCCTGCCCGGAAGAGTCGAGGGAGCGTTTACAAGTGTGACGATCAAGGAAATCGATGCAAACAGCTGCAAGGTTTCTCTCCGTACGAACGGAATCGTCGACGCAAATAAGGTCTGCGCAGTATTCGGCGGAGGCGGGCACAAGATGGCCTCAGGCTGCACGATGGATATGGAGGCCTATAAGGCCGCCAAGGTTCTGGCGGACATAATCGGCGGAGAATATAAATGAACGGCATTATCCTTGTAGACAAGCCAGAGGGTTTTACGAGCCACGACGTCGTTGCGAAGCTCCGCGGGATACTTCGAGAGCGCCGCATCGGGCACTCGGGAACGCTCGACCCCATGGCAACAGGGCTTCTCGTCGTTTTCGCAGGCAGGGCGACAAGGGCCGTCGAATTCGCTGAGAACCACGAAAAGGAATATATCGCGGGTCTTCGGACCGGTATCGTCACCGATACGCAGGACATAACGGGTTCCGTACTTAAAATGTCTGACAAGACCGTTACAAAGGAGGAGCTTTCTGAGATACTACCTGAATTTATGGGAGAGCTGATGCAGGTTCCGCCGATGTATTCGGCAATCAAAGTCGGAGGCCGCAAGCTTTATGACCTTGCCAGAAAAGGCGTTGAGATCGAAAGACAGAGCAGACCCGTTACGATAAAAAAGCTTGAGCTCATTGGCGAGGAGAACGGAGATTTTATTCTCCGTGTGGTCTGCTCTAAGGGCACATATATACGCACGCTCGTCAGCGATATAGGCGAGAGACTCGGAACAGGCGCCGCTCTCTCGTCGCTCCGCAGAACGGCGGCGGGCGGCTTGTCGGTTGAGAACGCCCATACGATCAATGAAATAGCGGAGCTTGCCGAAAAGGGCGGGCTTGATTCAATTCTTATGCCTGTAGATTCGCTTTTCTGTGAATATCCGAGGTTCGTTTTGTCAGGGCGGCAGCTTAAGCGCTGCCTGAACGGGAACAGCTTTGAAGTTTCCATTGAGGACGGACGTTATCGTGTGTATGACGAGAACGGGAGCTTTTTGATGCTTGGAAATGTCGAAAAAGGCATTATGAGCACGATAAAGAGCTTTTTTGAAATATAATAACCGATCTGCGGTAATTATTTCTCACATATGCCGACTCTGTCGGCATATGCAAATTATAATAATCATGTCGCTTTGCGGCTATGAGACAGCAAATGGCTATGCGCCGAAAGCGGAGCGCTTATCGGCATCCGGAGGTAATATGTCAGCAAACCAGGAAAATAGGGCTGTGATTGCGCTTGGCTTCTTTGACGGCGTACACAGAGGACATGCAGAGCTAATTAAAATGGCGAAGCGACGCGCCGGGGAGCTTAACGCTGTGCCTGCGGTGCTCTCCTTCGACGTAAGCCCTGAATCCGTCATCACGGGCCACAGCGTACCACTGATAGGCAGTGTAAACACCCGTGCAGATATAGTAAGGCGCTTGTTTGGTGTCGGTAATGTTATAATTTATCACTTTGATAAAAAGACCATGGAAATGCATTGGCAGGACTTCATAGACTCGCTTATTGCGGAGTATTACGCGGTGCACATTGTCATCGGTCATGATTTCCGCTGCGGATACAAGGGCGAAGGAAACCCCGAGAGGATATCAGAATACTGCGCGAGAATGGGTATAGGCTGCGATGTCATACCAAAGTTTACGCTGGATGGGATAACCGTGAGTTCGACCTATATCCGTGAGCTTATTACCAACGGCGAGATCGAAAGAGCGAATTATTTTTTGGGGCACCCGTACATTTTTGCCGGAACAGTCCGAGACGGGCGCAAGGTTGGGCGGAAGCTCGGAACACCGACGATAAATCTTGACGGAGACGATGAGAGCCTTATCCTGCCTGCGAACGGCGTGTATGCGACAAAGGCAATTTTTAACGGGGCTGAAAGACCGGCGATAACCAATGTAGGAGTACGTCCGACCTTCGGCGAGAACGGCAAGGTATCGGTTGAAACTTTTATTTTTGATTTTGACGGCGATCTTTACGGGCAGTATATTCGCATTGAATTCTATAAGTACATCCGCGCGGAAAGAAAGTTCGGAAGCGCCGAGGAGCTCAGCGCGCAGATTGCTATGGATATCGAGGCGACAAAGCAGACTTTTTCGCTAATTGGATAATAATAAAAAGAGCTTACGGCTGCTGCCGGAAGCTCTTTTATATTTATGGGCAAACCGTTATTTTGCGACGATCTTTTTCAGCCTTGCGTAGCGAGGCAGCGAGTTTTCGACCTCTCTCTTGGGCTGGCCCTGAATAAGGGGCATAGCATAGTCGATGAATTCCTTTGTTACGTTGTTGCCCTCCTTGTTGATCCATTCGAGGGGGACCTTCTTTTCAAAGTTTGCGACGCTGTTCAGCGGCAAAAGCTTTGTCCTGCAGGTATATTTTCCGTTCACATACTTGCGCTCGAAGGCGACCATTTTACCGCTTTCACCTTTGACTGCCGCCTCAACCGCCTTTTTGCCCGCGAGAACGGCCTCGTCGACATCAACCTTGGAAGCAAGATGCGAGGCGCAGCGCTGGAGCAAGCTGAGCTCAATGCCGCGAACCTTTGCGCCGGTCCTTTTCTTCAGCTCGTCCGCAAGCTGGACGGCGAGACCGCCGAGCTGGGCGTGGCCGAAAGCGTCCTTTTGTTGAGCGGTAGTTGAGCCGTATTCAGAGATAAATCTGCCCTGCGCGTCATGGATGCCTTCCGAAACGGCGACAAGCACGTTGCCTTGCTTTTTGTAGATTGAAATGACGTCCTCGCAAAATTTCTCATAATTAAAATCGACCTCTGGCAGATAGACAAGGTCCGGGCCGGAGCCGCAGTAGCTCGCGAGCGCCGCGCTTCCGGCGAGCCATCCGGCGTGGCGTCCCATAATCTCGACAACTGTTATCATTCCCTTGTCATAGACTCTTGCGTCCTTAGAAACCTCCATGCAGGAGGTCGCGATATACTTTGCCGCGCTGCCGAAGCCGGGGCAGTGGTCGGTTCCGAAAAGGTCGTTGTCTACGGTCTTTGGGACGCCAATAACACGGCATTCGTAGCCGACATTTTTCATGTAGCGGCTGATCTTCTCGCAGGTATCCATTGAGTCGTTGCCGCCGTTATAGAAAAAGTAGCGCACGTCGTATTTTTTGAAAATCTCAAGGATTCGTTTGTAATCTGTATCGTCCTTTTCGGGATCGGCGATCTTGTACCTGACCGAGCCCAGTTCCGAGGACGGAGTGTTTTTAAGAAGCTCAAGCTCATGAGGGTCTTCCTCATCCATAATATATAGCTTATCATCCAGAACGCCCTTGATACCGTGAGCTGCGCCATAAACCTTGGTAATGCAGTCGGTATCCAGAGCTGTGCGTATAACGCCGTATGCGCTTGCATTTATAACGGCTGTAGGTCCGCCGGACTGCCCTATTATACAAGCTCCTTTGAGTTCTTTTTCCATGATGACCTCCTTGTTGACACTTAAAAATAATTTTGTACGAAATGTCTCTAACATGTTGATGATATCATATTTTTGGAGTAAAATACATAAGCAGGCTGATTTTGTTAGAAATTTTTTTAAATTATTAAAAGGAGTTGAGTTCTATGCCAATCGTAACGTCAAAGGAAATGTTCAGGAAGGCCTATGAGGGCCATTATGCGATAGGCGCATTTAACGTAAACAATATGGAGATCATCCAGGGGATCACCGAGGCGGCGGCGGAGGTCCGCTCTCCGCTCATTCTTCAGGTATCGGCCGGCGCCAGAAAATATGCTAAGCACGTTTACCTCATGAAACTTATCGAAGCGGCAATTGAGGATACAGACCTTCCTATCTGTGTTCATCTTGATCACGGTGACAGCTTCGAACTTTGCAAATCATGCATCGACGGCGGCTTTACATCGGTCATGATAGACGGGTCGCACCTGCCATTTGAGGAGAATATTGCACTGACAAAAAAAGTTGTCGAATATGCCCACGACAAGGGTGCGGTCGTTGAAGCCGAGCTTGGAAGGCTAGCGGGAGTCGAGGACGAAATCAACGTCAAGGCCGAGGACAGTTCCTATACGCATCCCGACGAGGTGGAGGAGTTTGTCAACCGCACCGGCTGCGATTCGCTCGCGATTGCGATCGGTACGAGCCACGGTGCTTACAAGTTTAAGCCCGGTACAAAACCCCAGCTTCGCTTTGATATCCTTGCCGAAGTCGAAAAGAGACTGCCGCAGTTCCCGATAGTCCTGCACGGCGCTTCTTCCGTTATTCCGAAATATGTTGATATCATAAACGCCAACGGTGGACAGCTTAAGGACGCGATCGGCATTCCCGAGGAAATGCTCCGCGAGTCGGCAAGAATGGCTGTATGCAAGATCAACATCGACTCCGACCTGCGCCTTGCCATGACCGCCGGTATTCGCGAGACAATGGCAAAGAACCCCGACGCATTTGATCCCAGAAAGTATCTTGCCCCAGCGAGAGACTATATCCGTGAGCTTGTTAAGGATAAAATCGTTAACGTGCTGGGCAGCGACGGAAAAGCTTGAGAACATTTTTCCCCGGCAGATGCCTATATATAAATACGGTTCGGGAGGATGGCAATGAAACCTGGTACTTTAGAGCGAATTTACCCCTCCTTGGGAGACGATTATAAGAACCCCGGAATTCTGCTGATATTTCGCTTGGCCATGTCCGCGGCGCTCCTCGGCGTCTTCAATTTCGTTGAGTTGTCAAAGAACATTGATCTCGTTCTGCTGAGCGCCGCAGCGCTTGTCAGCGGTTATGACGTTCTAATTAACGCTGTAAAGGATATCAGTCATCGGGTTCTGATGCGTGAAAACCTGCCTGTTTTGATCGCGGTTATCCTGTCCTTTGCCATAGGCCGCGGAGCCGAGGGTGTCATAGCGCTTCTGCTGCTGCAGCTATCTTACATGGCCCGCGATTATGCTCTTTACAGGACGCGGAAGATGATCTGCGAGGCTATCGAACCGGACCGAAGGATACTTAAAGGAGCAGAAACAAACCCGAAAGGGGAGCCCCAGAAACTGGAATATCCAATAGGCAGCACTGTAATCGTTTACGAGGGAATGGCTGTTCCGCTGGACTGCGTCATAAAGGAAGGTTCGGGCTGCGCCGATATGAGCTTCATCACTGGAAGCCCCAAAAAAGTGAAGCTTGTCAAGGGTGATTACTTACCCGCCGGCAGCGTCTGTACGGAAGGGCAGTTCGTTGCCGAAGCCTCGCAGCTTCCAGAAAACGCGCTTTACAGGAAGATCGCTTCTGTGCTTAAATCAGACTACGGCGAGATGACAGAGATTGAGGAGCGCTTGATTAGAGCTACAGGTTTTTTTATACCGGCTGCGCTCGCAGCCAGCGTTGTTTTGCTGCTTGTTCTCCCGTTCGCTTATAAAATTGATTTCATGGAAACTATACGCCGTATAATCACGATAATCGCGGTCGCCTCACCCTGCGGAGTGCTCCTCTCGATACCTCTGACATGGTTTTCCGGAATGGCGGCGGGGCGAAGGAAGGGCATCCTGTTCACTCACGCAAAGGCGCTCGAAAACTCTGCCGTCATGAAGACGATTGTTTTCAACAAGGCAGGAACGCTAACAGATAGAAATTTCCTTGTGACCGAAATCAAAACCGACAGAATGGATCCCGCCACCTTCCTGAAAGTTGCGGCTTACGCCGCGGCGAACAGCAAGAACAGCTTGGCACGGGCAATAGTCAAAGCCTTCGGCGAGGAAATAGATACGAGGCTTGTAAAAGAGTTCGCCGAATATCCTGAAAAAGGCGTCTCCGTAACAGTAGACGGTATACAGATTATGCTTGGAATCGGCAGCTTTTTTTCCGAAAACGGCGTTGCGATACCGGAAAGAGCCGATGAGGGCACAAAAGTCCATATGGCCGTCAACGGCATATATGCAGGATGGATCTCACTTAGCGAGACTGTCAAACAAGACGTTTCCATCGGCTATTTCAACAGTCTGTCAAAGGCCGGTATCGACAGAGTAGCGATGATCTCAGGCGACAGCCGCGAAAAGGACAGGCTGGTTGCAAATGAACTCGGAATCGAAGAATACTATGCCGAATGTTCGAATGAGGAAAAACTCCGTCGCATAGCCGAAATCAAAGGACGTACCGAAAGAAGGAGCACCCTCGCATACGTTAGCGATTGCCTTAGCGGCGAGAAACTGTTCAAGGCTGCCGATGTAGGCATTTTAACGGACGGTATCACATGCCGTGACGAGCTGACGAAAACCGACATAGTTATTATGGAAAACGGCGTGGCACCGTTGCCTGATGTCATTCGGATATCACGCCGAACGAAAAGCTACATCATAAAAGGCGCTATATTCGGCTGCTGTGTAAAGGTTATTATTTTGGCTCTTGCGGTATTCGGATTTGCTCCGGTTTGGTTCGGGCTGCTAATCGATTTCTGTGCATCGCTTGCGGTTTTGCTCAACAGCACAGGAGTCTATTCACGCGATACAGTTGCCTGATAGATTCAGCAGAAAGCGGGAAGCCTTAAGGCTTCCCGCTTTTTATTATTCATTTTGAACCGTTTTCGAAACAGCTGCCATGCAATCTCCGGAGTCGGAATAGACGCCCGAAACTATCTGCTCCCAGTATTTTAGAAAAATATCTGCAAGCTCGGGACAAAACAGGGATCCGCTTCCTTTCGATATCTCCGACCTGCACACATCTGGCGGGAGTGCCTGTCTATAGACACGCTCGATCATCATGGAATCGACCGCGTCGCATACGGCAATGATCTGAGAACCCTTCGGTATTTCTTCGCCTTTGAGTCCATCGGGATAACCGCTGCCGTCCCAATGCTCATGGTGGTGGCGGACTATTTCGGCTACACGCTCCAATTTGCTGCCGGATTTAAGTATAATGTCTGCACCGATATCAGGATGACGGCGCATTTCAGACCACTCGCTGTCGCTTAGCTTATCACATTTGTTGAGCGTAGCATCCGGCACGCCGACCTTTCCCAGATCGTGCAGCGATGCGGAAAGCTCAAGCAGTTCCGATTCCAACAGAGGTATATGAAGATATTTACAGAACCGTTTTGTCAGTACTGCCACGCGCCTGGAATGACCTGCGGTATATTCATCTCTCGCTTCAAGAACATCGATGACGGTTTCAAACGTACTCTTATATAAAGCTATGGGAAGGCTGGATAAGATGTCTTGAGGTTGATCGACAGGGAGCTGGCGCATCGCGTTCCTGCCAAGCCCGTTTCTGAAACGGAACCGGAGCTTTGCAATGCTGTCCTTATATCTGCCCTGCCTCAAACGGGGGTAGGCTTTTAGAATTCTCGACTGAACGGCACTGAGACCGAACCTGACCCTTGCGGAGCCGCATTCGATAGCTTCCTTGCCGGCTTCAAACTTTTCCACAGCGCTAATAGTGCCGCTTGCCAGAGCGCCTCCGATGCTGTCGGATACCTTTCGTATACCCTTTTCCGTATTGTCAAGAAAAACAAGCTTCATTCTGAGCTTCAGGGTCTCAATAAGGGTGACTGCCGTGTCGGCAAGAATAAGGAATGCAAAGACACCGAGCAGAACGTGGCCCAGAGTCAGCGGTATTAGCCAGATGAGTTTTGACGTAATAGGGTAGATAACGTCGACAATAAGTATGCAGGCAAGCCCCCATGCAAGAGAAAACCTGATGCAAATATATCCGCAGATATTAAGGGGTTCTTCCGAATAATCCCACCATTTGTCATCGAAGAATCTCTCAAGAATAAAGCCTGTTAAAAATTCGAGCAAGGAAGTCAGGATAACAGAGCCAAGAAACAGAAACGGCAAGCTATCTTTGACAGGGTCAAGACAAAGCGCTACGATTAGAACTCCGAAGCCGTAGATGGGGCAGACGGGGCCGTTCAAAAAGCCTCGGTTCAGAAATTTACCTTCCGAGACCGCATGGAAGATTACTTCTACGCACCAGCCCAGAAACGCGTATATGAAAAAAACCCAAACGGTCTGGTAAATATCGAACGGCAGCATTTCGGAAACCTCCGGTTATTTTTTTGCGGCTGAAAGAATGCTTTGGCGCTCAAAGCCGATGCCGCGTGGAACTATGAAGTTTATCGCTTTTTCGACTATTTCTACGTTTACGCGCGGCTCCTCTATCAGTTCCCCGTCAAGAGCATAGCTAAAGTCCCTGCCGCCCTCGATGTCGATCTTTTTTGCGCGGCGATAGATTATATAGTCCTTAAACAGGGGGTTGTCCAGATGCTCGCCTCTTGTATAGAACTTTACGAGCCTAAAGAATGTCAGCCTTGATACTGGCTTAACAAAGCAAACCTCCAAAAGCCCGTCGTCGTTTTTCGAACGCGGTGCGCACTGGAAAGAGCTGCCTACATATGTTCCGTTTGCTACGGTACAGAGCAGGGCATATCCGCTGCAGATAACTTCTCCGTCGACGGTCATCTTGCAGGGGGTTTTCATTGAGGAAAACAGAGATTTTACGACTCCGTACAAATACGCATTTTTTCCGGTGAGAGTTTTTTTGGCCTTGACATTTTCCATGTGCTTGAGAACAGCCGTATCGAATCCGAAATCAAATACGTTGATGCAGTATTTACCGTTTGCAAGAATAAGATCGATAGGATGCTCGGCGCCTTCGATCAAAGCGTCAATATCAAGAAAATTTTCTGCTCCTCCGTAATACTTGACGAAGTCGTTTCCGCTTCCGCAGGGATAAACGCCGACGCTGGCGTTTGGAAAATTGATTGCGCCGTTGACTACTTCGTTAAGGGTTCCGTCGCCGCCGCAGGCATAGAATCGGACCGGACCGGAGACCTGCGAGCATTTTCTCGCGACGAAATTTGTGGCATCGCCGGGCCCTTTTGTGCAGTAAAACTGGCAGTTTGCCGCATGCTTTGATCTTGCGATCGCTTCTGTTATTGTTCTTGTAGAGTCCGAAGGCCCCGCAGCAGGATTGATTACGAAAATATGCTCCACGTTCTTCACCCTTACACCTGTATGTCTAATTAATAAACCGGCACAGCGGCAATTTGCCGAAACGTACGGATTTTGCTTTATTTCTGTAATATCGCAAAATAAAGCACGCCACTCATTATACAACACCTGCTTTGTGCAGTTCAATATGTCAAGTGGAATTATTTTATCAAAAATGAAGAAATGTTATAACAAAGATTTATATTTCTTTATACTGTAAAAATATTGCGAAAACTAAAGCTGATACTTGACAACGGGAATTAACTCAATTATAATAAACAAGCCGTGTGCGGCAAAAGAATATTGTTTCGGTTGCTGAGCAAAACGTGGAGAAGTCGCGTAGTTTGGTCGAGCGCGCACGATTGGAAATCGTGTAACGGTCAAAAGCCGTTCGAGGGTTCGAATCCCTCCTTCTCCGCCAAAAAAACCTTGTAGTCTGATGACTGCAAGGTTTTTCTTTTTTTACTTATTAGCTGGCTTGATATAATAAATAGGGCCGATGTTATCTTCTTCTACAGGAAATACATAAAATCATTGCTATAAAGGAAAACAACATGGTCCAAAAAGCTATTGAACCGATAAAAGCTAATATGGCTCTATCTATAAACGGGAAATAGGTTGCCAGAACGATCAGGGAAAAAACGATGAAAACAGCGGCAGCTATCAGAACTAGCGAAGAATACTTGCATACGCTCAAACAGGTACAGTCTATATGACATCCTTCTGCCGCAGATCTTAGGGAACACCCGCATTTTGCCTTCAGAATCGCCGTAACGACAAAAAGGACAATTGCAAAAACAAGAGCAAACGGAAGCATCTCTCTTACATACCGAACATATTGAGCTTCAAAATACCATACCAAGGCGGCTGCAACACCGAATAAAAGGCCGAGAAAAACCAATAAGCCGTTGGAAACGCATTCTCTTTTTCCACACATAATAACACCTCCTTAACTGCGAACTGGTCCTCACCTATATACAATATATGCGAACCATAAGAAAATGTTTTGCCTTAATATGCCGGCGTTTCCGGGTTGCCTTGATATAATTGCGGCTATTTTTCTCTTTTGAAAGCACTTATAGAACTTTTGATTTGGTTGGAGTTCTCATTGTCAGCATTTCTGAGGCTTGCATATATTGGAAGTGATAAAATCAGTGCGCTTTTCTTCATAAGAAGGCTTTGAATTTGGGGGGATACGACCGGCATGTACAGAGCTTTTTTCAAAAGATTATTGGATATTGTTTTGTCCATTTGCGGTACAATTGCGCTTTTGCCGGTGTTTCTGATTATAATGGCTGCGATCATTATCGATGATCCGGGGCCTGTGTTTTTTGTTCAAAAAAGGATCGGTATCCATAAAACCTGTTTTAATATTATAAAATTCCGAACCATGAAGATAAGTACGCCAAAGAATATTCCCACGCACCTGCTGGAGGATCCTGAAAGGTACATAACCGGATTTGGCAAGTATCTGCGCAGAAGCAGCTTGGACGAGTTGCCGCAAATTATGCAGATACTGACGGGGAAAATGAGCATAATAGGGCCTCGCCCCGCTCTTTGGAACCAGTATGATCTGATTGAAGAGAGAGACAAATATGGCGCCAACGATATAATGCCGGGGCTGACCGGCTGGGCACAGGTCAATGGAAGGGACGAAATTTCCATTGTTGATAAAGCGCGCTTGGATGGCGAATATGCAAAAAATATTAGCTTTTTATTGGATGTCAAGTGCTTCTGGCTTACGATCGTTAAGGTCCTTAGGCGTGAAAATGTTGTGGAGGGGAAGACAAAGGCTGAGTTGTCAGCAATCGAGGCAAGCAACCGACACATGAACATCTGGATATTCAATAATTATAATATGCTGCCAGAGCATGGCGCATTGAACAGAAGCTATTACCTTGGCAGATATCTTAAAAAAATGGATCACAAACCGGTTGTATTCGCAGGCAGCCATCCGCATAATACCGACTTGCAGCTCATCGAAGGAAGAGAAAAATTCAAAGAAATCCATGACAGCGAATTTCCCTGGGTGCTTGTAAGAACCTGCAACTATGAAGGAAGCAGGCTTAAAAGAATATACTCAATGTTTGAATACTATTTTAATCTAAGAAAAGCGGTGGGTTATTATGAGAAACCCGATGTAATAATCGGATCTTCCGCTCACCCTCTGGCAGCGATTGCAGCAATTAAACTATCTAAAAAATATGGGTGTAAAGGCATCGTCGAAATTCGAGACCTTTGGCCTGAAAGCTTTGCTGCATATAGAATAATCAGCAGGAAAAATCCCTTGCTGAATCTGCTGTATGGCGGTGAGAAATGGATATACAAAAAAGCCGATGCGCTGATTTTTACAATGGAGGGCGGCAAAGATTACATAATCAGCAAAGGCTGGGACAAAGCACACGGCGGACCAGTTGAGCTGAGTAAAGTATTTCATATTAATAACGGTGTGGATCTGGAGGAATTCGAAGCCAGCCGGTCAAGGGACGACTATCAGGATACGGACTTAAACAATGCCGATATTTTTAAAGTTGTTTACACCGGCTCTATTCGCTTGGCTAATCAGGTGCAGGAGCTGGTCAATGTTGCAAAAATATTGAGAAACAGACATGCGGATAACGTGAAAATCCTTATTTGGGGCACGGGAGACCAGTTCGGGAAAATAGACCGTTTAATAAAGGAGGAAGCACTAATAAATATTGTGCTTAAAGGTCCCGTTCCGAAAGCCTTGATTCCGCAAATCTTATCAAAAAGTGATCTTAATATCTACTTGCTGGCCAAAACGCCGCTTCTTGATTATGGCCTTAGCCTAAATAAATCTTTCGAGTACTTCGCTTCGGGAAAGCCGGTAATAGCCAGTTCCAATTCCGGATATTCAATAATTGACAAGTATAAATGCGGCAGGTGTCTTGATAGCTTTACCCCAGAGGCAATGGCGGATGAGATAATACGTTTTTCCAATATGCCTAAGGAAGAATATCGCGCTTACTGCGAAAACTCAATGCGCGCCGCGCATGATTATGATTATAAAACGCTTGCTGAAAAGCTGCTTGAGGTAATTGAAAAACAGCGGCGCCCTTCAAAGCAATGCCTTACTGAAAAGGGGTAATGCTATGGCTTTATTGCTTATAAAAATCGCACATATGTTCCAAAGAAAGAAAAACCCTTTGTTTTCCGCAGATATAGGGGTTCAGCAGAAATATATGAGAAAGCTGGGCATACCGGGAGACAATATTGAGCGCGGGTATTTTCAATACCGATGCCAGATGCGGCTTTTGGGCTGTATTTTAGCTTTTTTATATAACCTGACATCGATTCCTTTGATGTTTCTATATAAAAAAAGAATAGCGCGCGCGCAGGCCCCGAACTCCGATGATGTCTTCGACGGTATCTTTATATTTGCAGGAGCCGATACGATACTTCCATTGAGCCTGAAGGAAAAATACAGCATCAAGCAGGTAAAGGACTGTCAGAGCCAGCAGCTTCTAATAAAAGAAGATATCCTGTTCCTGAACACTTTGCGGAAACGATATCCATTCGCGTGGCATTTCCGCTTTAAGTGCCTTATGAAAATTGCTATGTACCGCTATCAGATCATGGCATATCGGCCCACAGCTTTAATCGTCAGCTCTGAATACTCTTTCACATCCTCTGTTTTAACTGCGTACTGCGAGGGCATGGGGATTAAGCATATAAATGTGATGCATGGCGAGAAGCTTTTCTATATGCGTGATTCGTTTTTTCATTTTCATGAATGCTATGTGTGGGATGAGCATTACAGAAAATTGTTTACAGATTTACAGGCAGAGCCGACGCAGTTCATAATCGACGTTCCGCCCTCTTTAGCGAAGCGGGAAAATTCCAATGTTCCTAAAACCGTTGATTATACATACTATTTAGGTACAGAAAAAATCAGGGAAATGAAGCAAATAAAACGCTCGCTTGATTTGCTGGTTAAATCAGGAGGTATGGTTGCTATCCGGCCGCATCCGCTTTACTCATCCGCCCGTGATATCCAAAGTGTTTTTGGCGTCGATTCCAATTACATTATTGAGGATAAAAGCATTTTGCCCATAGAAATCTCCCTGCTGAGGACCCGATACGCAGTTTCCTGTTATTCTACAGTGCTGTTCCAAGCCATAAACAATGGCGTTACTGCCGTGATAGACGATACGGATAAGGAAAAATACAAAAAGCTGAAGAGCTTGCGATATATTTGCTTGGAGAAGGAGCACATGATTTTATCGGATCTGATAAATAAAACTATGAATAAGGAATAAGAATAGAAGGTAAATTATGGGTTTTGTAATTTCAAACAGGAAATTTGAAGGCGCTGAGGAATTTGAAAAGCTGTATTTTGACGGTTCGGACGTTATAACGTCAAATGCAAGTTTGATCGCGGTTAAAACAAACGTTTTTGGTAAAAAACGCCGCGAGATAATTGATAATGTATTGGAACAAACGTCAAGCGACTCAACAATTGGCATTCTAAGCAAAGACGAGTTCTATGTTGCGCTTAGCTATAAAATCAATTCTGATATATTGAAAATACAAACTGATATTGTGGCGTATGAATCGGCGTTTATTTATCGCTCCGGCGATTGCTTCGTTATTTCGGACAATGTGCTGAGAATAATTGAAATTCTTCAGTCTTTTGGCATTACTGTGGCGTTACTGGAAGACAAAGTCAGGAAGTTTGTTTATCTTGGAAATTACTTTACGTCTGAAACATTTTTTTCAGATATCTCAATATTACAGCCGGCAACAAATTATTTTTTAAATATATATAATTTGGAACTGCAATCTTCAGCTTATGATGATTTTTCCTTTTCGGGTAAAATCACCGATGCGGATGAAGCGGCGTCGCGTCTTTATTCTGTGCTCGATGAGTTATTTAAATCGAATTACTCAAAGGACATGAAATACGGCATAGGGATCAGCGGCGGGCTTGACTCGAGGGTCGCGGGCTATTTTGCAAAAAAGAACGGATATAACGTTTATCCGTATTTCCTTGGCAGAAAACGAAACTCTTTGGGTTTCCTTACCAACGATGCCAAGCGAAGCCTTGAGGTCATTCATGAAATCGGACTGAACGAACCAAGTTTTTATCCGACGGACATAGTACCTTATTCCAAAAAGCTCGAATATGATGCTGTGAAAGCTCCAACCGGCTCTCCGAACGTGACACAAAACATCGGGTTTGATTGGCCGTATTTTGATGTGATGATACATGGAATGCTGGGCGGAGAGCTTTTTGGCGGAATCGGTTTTCTCAATAAAAATAATATGGATTGTACATCCGAGGAGCTTTCGGCAAGTATTATCGCTACTTTGAATTGCTTGCCGAAATATAAAGCCAAGTATTCGCTTTCAGGAAAAATTATAACAAAGCTTCCAAAAATTAGAGATAAGTATAGATTTACTGATTATGAAAAGGAGCGCATTATTTCTGAGCGCCTTCGGACAGAGCTTAAATCGGAATTATGCGAATGGATAGAGCGGCAAAATGCAAACGGACTTTCCAATATAAATATCGCGATGAAATTCTTTTATTACTATTATTCAAGAAATGTTAGAACTGCATATTACGCAACTTTGGAGGACAGCATTTACTCGTTTGGAGCGTTCTTGAACCCGAAGGTAATATCGGAATTCCGCAATTGGAGCGATGGGCTGTTTTTAAACAGAGTTGTCCAAAAGGCTTTAATTAAAAAATGCGGGAATTTATGCAGCGTTAGGGACCAAACGACTGCCGCTTCAATTTCAGAAAGCGAGTCAGGCCGATCAATCAGAAAATATGCTTATATGCTTGAACGTGCCTTGCGAGGCAGCGGAATGTACTATACAAATTATGACAAAAAGGAATTTGCTTCTCAGCTTCAAGAATTAAATCAGCAAAAAATAATCAGAATGTTCGACTGCGATTTTGTTGAATTGTCTGAGGCAAAAGCAGATGTCTGCCACTTGATTATGAAGCTTGCATGGCTGGAAAAACGCTATAATCTGCCGGTAGCGGATGGTGATTATGAGGATTCTAATTTTATCTCCATATATCAGCGATAATAATGAGCATAAAAAAAACAAAACCGGGTTCGGCATAATGGTTATGAGCATTGTTGATTCTTTGTGCGATCGGGGGAGTGAAGTATTTGTCCTGACGCATGCTCTATGTCGGGGAAGAACAGACGGGTTGCGCGTGATTCTTAAGCACTCGCTTTCGGAAGTGCTCCTGCATGCTCAAATCAGAGGGATATGCGCCCAAATTTCAGAACTGCGTAAGCTGCCGTGCCCATTTGGAACAAAACTCAGAATGCTTTATTATTACCTTGATAAAGGCTTTATAAAAAAAGCTATTCAAAGGATAAAGCCTGACATAGTCCATGTTCACGGCTTAGGTCTTGGTTCAAAAAATTATATCGATGCCTGTGAAGAACTTGAGGTTCCGTTTGTGGTAACGGCGCATGGCCTGATTCAAAACGACCAGGACGCTTCTCAGGAGGACCGAGAATTTGAAAGAGAGTTTTTTCGCTATAGCGAAAAAAATGGAGTTCATATAACGGTTGTCAGTACGGGCATAAAGAAACGCCTATGTGGAGATTACTATGGTCTTGCCGACGCCGGCACTATTCACGTTGTAACAAACGGAACAGATTTACATATGATAAAACCGACAGGCACTATAAGGTCAAGGTACGGCATCCCGCCGACAAGCAAAATTTGCTTGGTCGTCGGAAGCGTTTGTGAAAGGAAAAATCAGATTCAAATCGTTAGGGCATACTCGAGACTGCCGCAAAGCTTGCGTGAAAACACAAGGATACTGATCCTCGGAAGCATATCGGAAAATGATCCGGTCAAAGAGGAAATCTCAAGATTGGGTTTGAATAACTCTGTTATATGCTGCGGATTCGTTCAGCACGAGGAACTCTGCAGCTATTACGCCGATGCAGACCTGAACATACTTGCAAGCAGGGACGAGGGCTTTGGCCTGCCGGTTATCGAAGGCTTTGTTTACGGATTGCCTTGCGTAACTTTTTCAGATCTTGACGCAGTTCCGGATATTTACGACGAAAATGCGGTAGAGTTGTGTTATGACCGCACAGACGAGTCTTTCGCAAAGACGATAACAGCCGCATTGGAAAGGCAATGGGACAAAGAAGCGATAAAGCTTTACAGCAAAAAGTTTTCGCTTGAGACTATGGCGGAACGGTATATGGATGTATATGCACAGGTAATAAACAGTTTGATATTTAATAAATAATGGGTATTGGAGAGAGCAATGAACGGAAGGCTTACCTCGACGCATCTTAAAGGCCGTACCAATAGAAGTGTAGTCAGGATACGCTGCGACATGGTGATCGCTTTGGCTTCAACGTTTTTCGTGGGACTGTCTGCTGTCACTAACAACGCGGTTTTCTGCTATATTGCGATGCTCTTTTTGCCTTTTGGACTTATTTATCCGACGTCGCTTATACCGGTACTTATGGTTACGTCTCTTTCGAGTAACTTTTTCGCTGCGGCAGAAGGGATTGGGGCTGCACGCCTGTTCGCTATTGCCATAGTACTCGGCGTTACAATATCTATGATTCGAAATCGCAGAAAGATCAATCTTTTTTGGCTGCGTTTTCTTATATTAATCATGATAGCGACTTTGCTTACCACGGCAATAAACGGAGCTGTCAATATGCAAGCCTTGTCAACGATCGGCCTGAACCTATTGATCGCTTTTGCGTTTTCAAATATTAAGATCGACTCAAAAGAATTCGAAAGAATTCTTTTTTGCGTTTTTGCGGCGTTTTCTATAATTACTATACTAATTTTTATAAATTTGAGTTTTTCGGGGCTTCAAACCCTTTTTCAGGGTCGTATATCCATCGATTCCGATGTCAATACAAACCGTCAGGCAATGATGTGCGCGCAGCTTGGCGCATTTATGTTTGGCTATGCTGTTTACTCTCCAAAAACGAAGTATAAAGTGTTCTGCATTATATTGGGACTCATTAACTTTTTTGTATGCCTGATTTCCGGCTCAAGAACCGGTTGTTTAGCGGTAATACTGGGCGTGATGGTATCCGTTATTGTTTTTAATCGTATTAACAAAAAAAGCCTTAAGGGAATTGCGACAGTGGCATCAATCACGGTAATCGGTTTTTTGATTTTTCAGCTTGTTGTCGGCAAAAACGCAATCCTTGCGGAGAGATATTCACTGCAGGGCATTTTGAAAAATGGCGGTACTTACCGATGGGAAAGAATAATCTGCGAAGTAAAATATATAATCCCGGAACACCTGCTGTTCGGTATAGGACCTTCTTCAATATATGAAACACTGGCGCTGCGGCCGTATTTAGCTAAGCCCGGCTCGTCGCACAATATCATTTTCAGTATGCTGACGCAGATCGGCATATTGGGAAGCGCCGCATATGTTGCGGTTGTCAGTTCTGCTATCAGGAGGATTATTGCCGCGCTGAGAAGATTTCCCGCTGCTTTAATTCCGCTTTCCATGATTCTGACCGGCCTGTTTAACGGCATAGGAGAAGTGATGTATTGCGAACGTTTATTCTGGATGGTGCTTTCTTTTTCGATTCTTTGCATAAACAGCCGACCGTTTGAGGCGGACAGTGCAGACCGGTCAGAGAAATCCGCTTCAGAACATAGGAGGTATCTATGCCAGAGGTATCGATAATTATACCAGTATATAATGTTGAACTATATCTGCGGCATTGTCTGGACTCGGTACTCGCCCAGACATTCCGGGATATTGAAGCGATACTGGTGGATGACGGCTCCACGGACGACAGCGGGAAAATATGCGATGAGTACGCTGAAAAAGACGCGCGGTTCAGAGTGGTTCATCAGGAAAACGCAGGGCTTTCTGGAGCACGAAATACGGGCATTGAAAAAGCCCGCGGAAGCTATCTCTATTTTTTAGATTCTGATGACTGGGTTGAAAGGGATACTGTTGAAAAACTGTATGAAGGGGTAGCCGGAAGCGGCGGCCAGTATGCCGTTTGCGGCTACTATAAAGAAGCAAAGCCCAGAGGATACTTTTCTCCGCAAATGAGGCCGGAAGCCGATAACCGCTTGGGTAATTTACTTCGCTATGCAAGAAAAGAATTCTCTTACGCGGTGTGGAACAAACTGTACAGGCGCAGTATTGTTATTGAGAACAACCTTCGGTTCTATGAAGGAGAAAAGTATGTAGAAGACCATGCGTTTAATCTTAAATACCTTCTCTTCTGCGAAAAAGTCTCGGTAATACGGGCCCCGCTGTATCATTACAGAATAAGAGAGGGGCAGATAACAGCGGAAAGCCCCGAAAAGAGACTTCCGACTTACATAGAGGACACAAAAAAACTAATTGAAGATTTCAAGTCATACGGGAAATACGAGGAGTACAAAGAGGTGTTGGCGGTTCATTTTGCTGCACGCTTTAACGAATACATAGGCGGGCTTGCGAAGGATAAATTTCTCTGCAAACCAAAATCATTGCTTATAAAAGAAATAAAAAACCTATACAGAGAAACAGGCTTTTCAAAAGTATTAAAGCATGCGCCGCTAATAAAAAAGGAAAGGTTATTTCTGGCATTGCTGGGGCAGGGAAATGCAGGGGCAATAATCGGATGCTACCGCCTGTACGCTTTACTGCGAAGAGTGATGAGCCTATGGGGCAAAACAAAATATTGCCTGCGCGAGAAAATCAAAGATTTGGTTCTCTACAGGTCGATTTGGTTAAAGAGAAATTACCTCCGATATATCCAAAAGGATAATGATACCAATTTTTTGTCTGATCAAAGCCTCAAAATCGGTACAAAGCCGCGTTTGTTTTTAATAGGTACGCCTGAATATGAAAATGTTGGTGATCACGCAATAGCCGTTGCCGAAAAACAGTATTTGGGCAAAGAGCTTGCTGATTACTCTCTGATTGAGGTTACCGAAAACGAGGCCGTCTTACATTTGCGAGAATTGAAAAAATATATTCAATCCACAGACATAATTCTGCTTCAGGGCGGAGGAAATATGGGGAGCGAATACCCCGATCAGGAAATGATAAGAAAACATGTAATCAAAGCGTTTCCGGATAACAAAACAGTTGTATTTCCGCAGTCTGTGTTTTTTTCCGATAAACCGATAAATCATTTTAGAAAGAAAGAAATGCGCAGTTATTACTCCGGTCATATTAATTTGCTTCTTTGCGCGAGAGAAAGACGCTCGTATGAAATAATGCTGGAAAACTTTGAGGAATGCAAAATTGCGCTTATGCCGGATATGGCGTTTCGCTTGCAAAGCGCTGCTAAAGCATCTAAACGCAACGGCGTCCTGATATGCCTTCGGTCTGATAAAGAGAGCATCTTGTCATGGGATGATAAGGCTAAGATAAACTGCATTTGCAGGCAGAGGTTTAATAATGTTTCAGAGTCTGACACATGCATAGATTATCGGGTCAAAAAGGAAAACAGAGAAAAAATACTGGATCAGATTGTCATGCGGTTTAGGTCGTCCGAGCTGGTGGTAACGGACAGATTGCACGGCATGATTCTTGCGGCCGTTACGGAAACGCCCTGTGTGGCTTTCAGCAATTCAAACCATAAAATTGTAGAGAGCTTTGAATGGATCAAAGGCCTTGGATTCGTAAGGCTTTGCGATAATTTGGAGAGACTCGGAGATTTAATAAGCGCAGCACTCTCGTGTGCTGCCGAATATGACCGTACGGCATTTGACGAGTATTATGACGCAATTACGCTGTTTATACGGGAGAATTCAAATGGACAGAATTAAGAGGTTTTTTGATGTCTATGTGCCGGTAAAGAGCTGCAACCTTAAATGCCATTATTGCTATGTAACGGAGGATGCCAAGTCAAAAATGGGGGACACCGCATTTGAATATACACCTGAGCAAATCGGGCGGGCTCTAGCCATAGAACGGTTGGGAGGCAAATGCCTGTTCCATATTTGCGGATACGGAGAAACCCTGATTCCTCCCGAAATAGCGGAAATAATTAAAGAAATACTGAAACAGGGACATTATGTTTTTGTTGTAACGAACGGACTTATATCAAAGAGGATAGATCAGATACTTGAGTTTCCGCAGGAATATCTGACGCGGCTTGGTTTTAAGTTCTCTTTCCACTACCTGGAGCTGCTGAGGACCAATCAGCTCGAAAAATTTACATACAACGTTAGCAGAGTCAGAACTGCGGGATGTTCGATATCTGTCGAGGTAACGCCAAGTGACGAGCTTGAACCCTATATCGACGAAATGAGACGGTACAGCATCGAAAAATTCGGGGCGCTGCCCCATATTACTGTTCCGCGTAACGGTGATGATCCGTCGTGGCCGCTGCTTTCAAAGCGCTCGCTTCAGGAATTTAAGGATATTTGGGGCCAATTTGAATCGGAGCTATTTGATTTCAAGCTGTCCACATGGGGAATAAAGCGGAAGGAATATTGTTATGCCGGCGCATGGTCGGGTCTTCTCAATATAGGCAACGGCGAACTGTCGCGCTGTTACGGAGGGAAGTATTCCCAGAATATCCTGAAGGACCCGACCAAGCCGATAATAGACCTGCCGATAGGAAATAAATGTTCAATGCCTCATTGTGTCAACTCCCATATATTTCTGACTCTGGGTGATATTCAGAGTATTAATTCATACACATACGCTCAGGTCAGGAACAGAGTATGCGCAGACGGAAGCGAATGGCTTCGGGAGCCGATGAAATCATTTATCAGCGGCAGGTTGGAAGATGCAAACGAAATACTGACGGAAAAAAAGAAGAAGCTGCTTGCATGGAAAAGCTTCCTGCTGGTTTTGAGGTATCAGCTTTTTAAGAGACTTTATACCCTGTTAAGCAGAAAAATAAGGCTGATACTGGAAAAAAATAAACTGATTCCCGCCCCGCGATACTGCTGTTCATTTGGGAGTGTAATCATGCGCCATATTTTCAAAAAGGCAAAGAAAGCGCCAAGGTACGCGAAAGCAAGGATCGAAAGATGCTACTATACGCTAAGGTACCGGTTTGCAAAAGGCAGTATCTATATAAAAACCGAAAGTATAGAAACAACTATTCAGAAGATCATTGACGAAAAGGTTTCGGTTTCACGCTTCGGAGACGGAGAATTCAAATGGATCGAAAAACTGCGGCACAACTCCTTTCAGGATGTTGACGAAAAGCTGTCCGAAAGGCTGCTGGAGGTTCTGAGAAGCGAAAGCGAGCGCCACATAGTATGCATAAGCCCGGCTTTCAGCGGACTTGAGTATGAAACAGAAGAGAGCAAAAAGTACTGGAGGGCTGTGCTTGGGCAATATGGAAAGCGTTGGGCGAGGCACCTCGATAGGAGCAGAGTTTACTTCAACGCAAATATCAGCCGCTTTTATTTGAATGATATCAACAAAGCCTTGGTCAACAGCAGATTTTTACAATTGAAAAAAATATGGGATGGCAGAGATTTGCTTATAGTGGAGGGCGAAATGAGCCGGATGGGAGCAGGGAACGACCTGTTCGAGAATGCCAGAAGCATTCAGCGGCTTATCGCCCCCAAGCGCAACGCGTTCAGCAGATATGACGCAATTCTTGAAAAAGCAAAGCGCTACGGGAAAGAGAAGCTGATTCTCATTGCTCTGGGCCCGACCGCCACGGTTCTGGCCTATGATCTGGCAATGTCAGGTTATCAAGCGATCGACTTAGGCCATGTTGATATCGAATATGAGTGGTATCTGATGGGGGCGACAAAAAAAGTTCCTGTTCGTTGGAGAGAAGTCAATGAAGCAAGGACTGCCAATGAAATACCTTTTACCGGCCCTGAACGCGTAAAATATGATTCTCAAATTATAGATGCAGTGCTGCTGTAGATTTTGAATAAAGGGATGAACTATGGACACAAGCCTGATGCCCCGCAATAATTTTGACTTGCATCAAGATATAAAATCCATACTGGTTTGGGGGGAGCACGCTAAAGAGCCTCCCTTTCTGACTGTTTCAATCCCCGCATATAAGCGCGGAGGCCTTCTGAAGGAAGCTCTGGAGAGCATACTCCGCCAAAAAGAGAGCCCCTCCTTTGAAATAGTTATATCAGATGATGAACCCTGCGAAGCCCATGAGGAAACACAAGCTATAAAGATTGTAAAAGAGCTGAATGATCGGCGTATAGTTCTCTATCATAACGAGCGGAACCTTGGCCTGTGCGCAAACTGGAACCGCAGCGTGTCTTTGGCGAGATCCGAGTACGTTTGCGCGCTTGACGATGACGATTTGCTGGAGGATACATACTTTTCAGAGGCTTACAAAATACTTGCCGCCCACCCTGAAATAGATTTGCTCGGAACCAAATGGGCAAAGCTGGACCAGCGGAGCCTATCCCCAAAGAAAAATGGTAAGGATAGATCCTTGCATTTTTTTGCCGCCTTCGCTCAGAAAGCGGCTGAAAACTCATATGGAAAGCTCACTCCGGTCAATCGCTGGCTGGTTTATCCGCACATTGTCCTCTTGCTTTCCGGCTCGATAATCCGGAAAGCCTCGGCCTTAGAACTGGGAGGCTTTAATAATGAATGGTTTCCCAGTATGGACTATGCGTTCCTTGCAAATGCGGCCCGTAATGTCAAGGTCTTTTTATACAATAAGGAATCAGTAATAACAAGGATATTGTCCAATACCAGCGCAAAGCCCGAAAACGTTCGGCGCTGCTGCATTTCTGATTTTAAAATACATGAACTTATGAAAAGCTATTATCCGCCATGGCTGAAGCCTTTTATTTCCCTATCAAACAGGGTAATGGTCAGATCCCAGCTTGACGGTCTCAATTCGTTATGGGAAACTAACGTACCTTATGACGAAATTGCGAGGGAGTTGGGTATCGGAAGCTTCTATTCGTCTTACCTTGCGAAACTGCTTTTCAAGCTTTTTATGAGAACGTATTCGCTGTACAAACTGCATTATATCAATAAGCATTCCATCGATATCTATTAACATTCAAAAGGAGAGCTTATTAATGAACCAAAAGCCTTCCGTAGCGCAAAACGTAATATGGAATTGGGTTCGCGTTTTGATGGGGATTGTATTTCCGTTAATTTCCTTCCCCTATATTTCCAGAGTCTTGGGACCCGATGGAATCGGAAAAGTCGGTTACATATATTCGATTGTCGGCTATTTTTCTCTTGTTGCCATATTCGGAGTTCCGAATTACGGCATAAAGGAAGGCGCAAAAGTTCGCGATGATAAGGAGAAGCTCGGCAGATTTGTTACCGAGATGGTGATAATCAACATCGTTACATCTCTTTTATCAACAGCTGCGTATTTGTGCCTGCTTGCCTTTCCGGCGTTTCAGAATTATAAAGCGCTGATAATTATTATGGCAGGATATATTCCGCTCAGTTCGCTTGGATTGGCGTGGATATACCAGGTTTTTGAAGATTACCGCAGGATCGCCATACAATCAATATGCATTCAGGCGGCTTCTCTGGCTCTGCTTTTTCTGCTTGTCCGTGATTCTGATGATTATATCCAATATGCGTTTGTACACGTTTTCTCAAGCGTCGGGTCGAATATCCTTTATCTGATTTCAGCAAGCAGGCGCGTCAAGCTTTTCGGATATGGACACTACGATATAAAAAAGCACCTTAAGCCTGTACTGATACTGTTCGGAATGAGCGCAGCATCGACACTGTATTTGAATTTCGATTTGACTATGCTGGGAAATATGGTGGGAGACACTTCTGTCGGACTGTATTCCGCAGCGAACAAGGTAACGATTATTGTATCTGCGCTGCTCAATTCTATTTGCGGAGTGATTCTTGCCAGAATGTCCCGCTATGCCGGTTTGGATCAAAAAGAAAAATTCCGCGATCTTCTGAGAAAGACAATAATATGTATGCTTATGCTGTCGATTCCGGCAGCTTTAGGCTTAATACTGCTGAGCAGACCAATCATCGTGCTTTTATGCGGAAAGCAATTTTTGGAAGCTGTCCCGGCAATGTGTATATTAAGCGTTAACCTTATCATTTCACCGATAAACGGGCTTCTAGCCTATCAGGTGCTCCTTCCGTATAACAGGGAAAGGTATTCCGCAATTGC
>JAJUHD010000004.1 GCA_029268085.1 Bacillota bacterium
CCACGAATGGCGGAAAAAAGTCAAATCTGTCATTTCCGGCGGCGTGTACGTCGGAAATGACACCTCTCATGACGGGCGCGGCAGAGCGGCCGTCATTAAACCCCCTTGTCAAAAAAGCCCTTTGGGCTTTTTTGACAGTCTGACATGCCCGGGCATTAAGCCCGGGCATGCGGTTTATTACTATGAATTTTTCCGGGGCCGCGCCGTCGCCCGGCATCAGAGCGATTATTAAGAAAGGAGGCTTTTGAAGGAAGAAAGGGACATGCCGCCCGAAATCCTGAGCCTCGTAAGCTTATACTGATTGTCACCTTGGCGGACATAGCCCGAGGCGGTTGTAAAAGCCGCTTTATAGCCGAGCTTTGAAAGAAGATTGACGGTCGTCTGGTTGTATTTGCCGGCGGGATAGCAGAATGTGCTTATGCTTATGCCGAGCCGGCTTTCAAGAACCTGTTTTGAATCCAGAAGCTCGCTTTCCTGACTCGATTCCTTAAGGGTCGACATGTCCAGGTGATGCACCGAATGGCTTCCTATTGAATTCCCGTTTTTCACAAGGTCGCGGAGTTGTTCCCAGTCAATGCCGTTTGGTCCCACCGAATTCGTGATAATAAAAAAGGTGCCTACGAAACCGTATTTTTTCATTATAGGCCATGCCGCCTGGTAATTGTCCTTATAGCCGTCGTCAAAGGTCAGCAGAACAGGTTTTTCGGGAAGAGGGGTTCCGTTCAGGAGCGCGTCGCAGAACTGCTCGGCGGTAATGGAGCGGTAGCTCTGGCTATGCAGCCACGCCATTTCCTCCTCGAACTGCTTTTCTGAAACGCACAGAGAATTTCCCGGTTTTGTGCTTATCGAATGGTACATGAGAACTGGCACGCCGTCTGAGGGAAAGCCGCCGGTTTTCTTTTGCAGTTCCGAAACTGAGGCCGCAAAAGCGGGGTGCTCGCTCCGATAGGCCAAGTTCTGCTCCGCAGCAAGGCCGCGCTCGGAGGAGATTTGCATTTCCGGGAGCAGGCTGCGCTCCGCTTGATTAACTGCTCCGGACTGCAGCGCCGTAATGCTGCTGACATGAAGCGTAAACAAAAGAATCGGCGCCAGAAACAATAATAAGAGTTTAGAAGGATTCAAGCCTGTCATCCCACCCAAAACATTAATAAGGAGGAAAAAACCGAGGGGCGCCTTCGTCGGTGATGCGGCATATTTTTATACTAATTATATACATACAGGCCGTCACCGGTCAACGAATATTTTCGGAAAACGGCGCGAAAAAACGAAAACGCCGTCGGGAAAAGCTGAAAATTTTTACAGTACGGTCCTGACATGAAAGATTTTACGAAAACGACTTTTGTATATGATGCACATATTCGGCAATAAACATAGTTGATAATGATGTATGGAAAAAACAATTAAAATAGTATAAAATAAAACCTGTACTAGTGGTCGAGTTTTGCAGTTTTCATGTTCCGGACATGGTCTGTTTTATATGTCGTATTAATAACCCCTAGAGGGATATTAATAAAATAAAATGATGAGGAGAATTGATAATGGCGGAAAAAGAAGCAACAATCAGCGCAAACACTCCGAAGCCACTAAGCCGCGCAATAAAAACCATCTACGGCGTTGGTGACATGACATTTACGTTCATGACGAATCTGGAAACCTATTACTTCATGTATTTCCTCACGGACGTCGCAAAGTTTGCGCCGGTGCTGATAGCATCCATCACCTCGATAGCGTCCATGGTCGACATGGCTCTTTCTTGGGTTTACGGCGGAATTCTGAGCGCCGTCAAAGCTAAAAAGTGGGGGCGTTACCGCTCCTGGCTGATAATGATTCCGTGGATGATACCCTTCCTTTATGCCTTCCAGTATCTGAAAGTCTCCAGCAATGATACCGTTTCTGCGGTTGTAGTAACGGCGGGCACAATAGTCAGCCACATTCTCTGGAACACGGCTTATGTCGCCAACCTTACGCTCATCAGCGTGGTCGGAAAAACGCCAGAAGCAAAGGCCACCATGGCTTCGAACCGCAGTGCTTTCCAGGGCGCGGCAGGCATACTGTTCTCTTACATAGGCCTCCCGCTTACGACATTCTTCGGCGGAGTTGTCGGCCAATCCAACAGATTTGCCGCAGCAGCTTTCTGCCTCGCTGCAGCCATGGCTGTAGGCTACTTTATACACTTTAAGCTGACCGAGGGATATGAGGACGACGAGAGCTCCGCGGCTGCTTCCGCTGCCGCCGCCAGGAACAAGGTTTCGGTTCCGGATATGTTCAGAGCGCTCTTCCAGAACCCGCAGCTTATGATAATAATTGTTGCAAATACCGTTTCGGCCACCAACACCTTCGTATTCTCCGCCGCTGCAGTTTATTACTGGAGAATCGGAGCCGGCAATATCGCTCTCAACAGCACTTTTATCCTCCTGACCAGCATAGCGTCCATACTCGGCTCGATAGCCTCAAGAAGGATTGCCGCGAAATTCTCGCCGCGCACGACGTTGATAGTGGGAAGCTTACTTGCGGGCATTTTCATTTCCTCGATTTACTTCCTGTACTCTGCCCCCATGGCAGTCATGGTAGTATCCGTTATCGGCAGATTCTTCACCGGACTTCCCAACGCCACCTTCCCGGTTCTTTTCTCTGACACGGTCGTATACGCCACATGGAAAACAGGAAAGAACGCCGCCGGCTGGATAATGGGTCTTATGAATCTGCCCATTAAAATCGGCGTTTTCGCAAGAGGCATCATTGTAACCGCCGCTCTCGCGGCCATAGGCTATTCCGCCAAACTGACTCCCGCTCAGTTCACTCCGCAGCTTAAGCAGGGCATTGCCGCGACTTTCGGTCTGCTTCCGGGTCTTCTGCTGATTTTGTGCGGACTGATTGTTCTGTTTGCCTTTAAGCTCACAAAAGAGAAGGTTGCGCAGTATCAGGCTGAGATTGACTCCAGAAGCGCGAACAAATAATAGAAGCAGGTTTTGGAGGTTATAAATGTCTATACCCAAATTTGACCCTAAGGAAATTAAGAGCGCCGCGCCTGGAGAGATGCCTGTTTTCGATTATCCGGTGACGCCCAAAGAAGGCTTTTTGGCGTTGTATTCCAAGAAGCCCGTTTGGTTAAACATGTATTCATATGAGGTCGCAAGGTTCTCCCCGAAGATCAATCCGGACAACGTGGCCAGAGCATTCGTGTTCGACGGCACCGGGATGCCCAAGGAAGAGGGCGGCGGGAAGGATATGTTCGGCATCGAGTGGGAGTATGTGCCTGCGGTCGGCGGCTCAATGGTAAGGCCCGGAAAGCCATTCATGAGCGACGCCAACGAGTGGTATGACAAGCTCGTCTGGCCTGATGTTGAAAGCTGGAACTGGGAAGAAAGCGCAAAAATAAACGAAGGCTTCTTTTCAAAGGATAAGGTAAACCAGGTCATGCTCATGAACGGATGGTACGAAAGGCTCATCTCATTCATGGACTTCGAGGGAGCCATTTTGGCCATGGTTGACGACGAGCAGAAGGATGCGGTAAAGGAGCTTTTTGAAAAGCTCTCCGATCTCTACATAAACATACTCGACAAGTATGTGAAATATTACCCGCAGATCGAGGTCTACTGCATACACGACGACTGGGGCTCCCAGAAGGAGACGTTCTTCTCTCCGGATATCGTTGCCGAGCTGATCGTACCGCCCATGAGGAGGGTCACGGATTTTCTCCATTCAAAGGGCAAGATCTGCGATTTGCACAGCTGCGGCCAGATATTAAAACAGGTGCCGAATATGATCGAGGCCGGCTGGGACTCCTGGAACCCGCAGCCCATGAACGATTTTGAAAAGATTTACGAGCTGTACGGGGACAAAATCCTTATCGGCGTGATGCCCGACGATGTGGCCGTTCTTAAAGACCTTCCCGAAGAAGAGCAGAGGGCGAGGGCCAGAGAATTTGCCAGAAAGTATACGAAGCCGGGCAAGCCCGCCTATTTGAACTACGGTGCTACGGCGATGGTGACTCCGGCCTTTATAGAGGAGCTTTATAAGGAATCGAGGATCATCTGCTGCGGCAGATAACCGATTTACCTGAAATTCAGGAGATATCCGCAAGGATATCTCCTGAATTCATGGAAAAGTATTTTTATGCAGAAAGGCAAGCATTATGAACAAATATCCCCATCTTTTCAGTCCTATTACGATAAGGGGCGTAAGGTTCAAAAACAGGGTTATCGCGGCGCCGGTGCTGATGGTCCCGGGCTCGCCGGACCACAGAGCCCCAGATGAAAAAAAGATCTTGTTTATGGAAGCCAAAGCAAAGGGCGGCGCCTCGGTCGTCACGACAAACGAAACGCCTATTGACAACCCGTATTCGGACCGTAAAGGCACGGGAGACATGGCGCTCCCGAAATACCGGAGCGATTTCACAAAATGCGCCGCCGCGATAGCGCGTCACGACTGCATACCGAGCGTTCAGCTCTACCACGCGGGGGACAGAACGTGGCCGCGGATCATAGGGGGGAGAAACCCTCTAGGGCCGAACAGCTACGTCAGGGAGGACGGCGTAAAAATAGACGCTTTCACTGAAGAGACTATGGAGGAAACCTGCAGGGATTTTGCCAAATCCGCCGTCATGATGAGGGACTGCGGCTTCAAGATGACGCAGATACACGGAGGGCATGGCTGGCTTTTCTCTCAGTTCCTTTCGCCGGCCACCAACTGGAGGACGGACGAGTACGGCGGCTCCATCGAAAACAGGGCGAGATTCCCGCTGCGGATACTAAAAGCGATTCGCGAAGCCGTTGGGGACAGTATGCTCATAGAATTCCGCATGAGCGGAGACGAGCATATGGAAAACGGCATAACGCTCGAGGACGTATGCAAATTTGCGGTTATGGCGGAGCAGTACATAGACATAATTCACCTGTCGGCCGGCTCTTATTTTTCGACTAACCAGTTCATGTTTCCGGGAATCATGGTGCCGGGAGGACCTGAGGGCTGCAACCTTTATCTTGCAAAAGAGGTAAAAAAGCACGTTAAAATTCCCGTAACTACCGTAGGCGGATACGGAGCCGACCCGGCAGAGCTTGACCGTATAATACGAGAAGGAGAGGCGGATTTTATCGCCATTGGGCGCCAGATTCTTGCCGATCCGGAAACGGTGAACAAATGGCGGCAAGGCAGGGAAAACGAAGTGACGCCCTGCGTTCGCTGCATGAATTGCCTCGGACTTTTTGACAAAAACCAGTTTAACTGCGATGTCAACCCGTCTATCGGACAGGAAATTTACGATCTGCTTCAAACGAGGCCGCCGAGGCAGTCTCGCAAGGTTGCGGTGATAGGCGGAGGGCCCGCCGGTATGAAGGCCGCTATAACAGCGGCAGAGCGCGGGCATGAGGTCATACTTTTTGAGAAAGAAGAAAAGCTCGGCGGAACGCTGAATTATATAAGCCATGACTGTCATAAGTACCAGCTCAGGAGTTTTAAGCAGCACCTGATTGATTGCGTCGGGCGCTCGAAAATAGACGTCCGCCTGGGAGTCAAGGCTACTCCGGAAATGATAGAGGAGCTCAATCCCTTTGCGCTTATCCTCGCCGCAGGTTCGACGATAGCGGTTCCGGACATTCCCGGGCTTGCCGAGAACGGGGCTATGAGCGCGAAGGACATCGAGGAGCACCCGGAAAGGATCGGAAGCAAAATCGTCGTTATAGGCGGAGGGCTTACGGGCTGCGAGACGGGGCTTCATTTCGCCGAAACCGGAAAAAAGGTAGTGGTAGTCGAAATGGGGAGCGACATAGCGGTACAGGCAAACCATATGACAAAGCCGGCGATAATGGAGACTTTTGAGCGCCTTTCGGAAAATATAAGCTATATGGTGAATACTGTATGCACCGAGGTGACGGGGAACGGGGTTTATGTACTGGGGCCCGAAGGGAAGAGGTTTATAGAAGCCGATACGGTAATATACAGCGTAGGGCTTAAGGCGCGAAGCGACATGGTTGAGGCTTTTGAAAAATGCGACGTGCCGTTTTTCCGTCCCGTAGGGGACTGCTCAGGCGTTGCAAACGTCAGAAAAGCCATTTATACGGGCTACCATGCGGCGCTTGACATCGAATGAAAATTGACGGATTCTATTAAAACAAAACTTTCTCGGCTTTTTTGAGTCACAGCAGCCAGAGTTATACTCACCTCTCAACAGGGCTGATTACCTGTATACTGTCAAAAAAGCCCAAAGGGCTTTTTTGACAAGGGGGTTGCATGACGGCCGCTCTGCCGCGACCGTCATGAGAGGTGTCACTTCCGACGTACACGCCGCCGGAAATGACAGATTTGACTTTGTTTCCGCCATTCGCGGCGGAAATTCTGCGAAGCTTTTTTGCTGTAAACAAGTTCTTTGATAAGCTGAAAAGGCCCGGGGCGTCAAAGGACGCCCCGGGCCTTTTCGATTCCGGCTTATTTGGTAAGCAATAAATAAAAATAATTTAATGTACTTTTCTGTCTTCCGCCCCGCCTTAAAACAATTTGACTTTACAGGCTTCAGCGGAAGAAGTCAGGATTCTTTGAATATGAGGGTCATGAAGTTTCGGATGCTCTTGCGCCAGACGGTCCATTCGTGGTATCCGGGGCACTCAAAATAGTCGCAGGCGACGCCGCATTTTCTAAGAAAATCCATGTTTTCGGCAATCTGGGAGTAGAGCCTTGACTCATCCGTGCCCACGGACATGTAGAAAAGCCTCGTCTCCTTCTTAAACAGCTCGGAGCCTGAAAATACGTCCCGGCAGTTGACCCAGCGGTACCAACGGTCATCGAAGGATCCGGAAAGCATGGCCACATATCCGAAAAGCCCCGGATGATTGCAGGCCGTCTGAGCGCTGTGGTATGAACCCATCGAAAGGCCCGCTATCGCTCGCGATCCGGTTTCGGGTATCGTGCGGTAGCGGCTGTCTATGAGCGGCATACAGTCTTTCGTAAGCAGGCTGTCGAAGTCGCCGGCCAAAAATTCCCCGGGATTGTCGTAATTGATGTCGTAGAGGCAGTTCATTACGATTATCATTTCCCGGCAGGCGCCCTCCGCTATAAGATTATCGGCAATGTAATTGATTTTTCCGAGCCAGATCCAGTCCGCCTCGGTCTCGCCGCCTCCGTGATGCAGATACATAACCGGATAGCGCCGATCCAAATCCTTATTATACGAAGGAGGCGTGTATACCCAGCAGTTTGTGACATTCTTTGTTTTTGACGACCGGTAGAGCTCCATGTGCAGAGTGCCGTGCGGTACATCACGCCAAATGTAAGTGTCGTCGTTTTTGTCGGGCACCTCCACAAAGTTTAAGGACTCGTGCGCGCCGTAGGCAAAGGGCGCCTGAGGATTTCCGACGGAGGTGCCGTCTACATAAAAACGTATGAAATGGAAGCCCGGCTTGACGTTGTGCAGGGTAAGAGTCCAGTAGCCGTCTTCGCCCTTTATGAGCGGATGCCTGGTTTCCCCCAGCTCGCCGCCTATTCCGGATACCGATACGCTATGAGCCTCGGGCGCGTAAAAAGTGAACGTGACATTTCCGTCAAGGTCTGCGCTTGCGCCCTTTGGAGAGGGGTAATGCTTTGGACCGAGATTACCGTTGAGACGCATCTGCATGTATGCGGGAGAGAAAAATAAAGGGTGAGATTCATAAGCGATATTGATCGGCTTGTCCATAACATACCTCCGATATTGATAATATACTAACTAATTATATCTTACTTATCATATATGTCAAGTTCTGGCTGCAAATAAAGTATGCTGCACAAAAACCGGAGCGTTTTCCGTTAAGGCCGGAATGAAACTTATAAAAAATAACATATAATTTATGTAAAGTAAAAAGGATTAACAAACTTAATAGTAAAAACTCCAGAAAAAATGGGAATACACACCTATAATTTGAGTGATGTAATGTAAAAATACTTTACAAAAAATCGCACAAAAAAGTTTGACTGCGACCATAGTTAAACTCCGGAAAGTAAAAAATGCCGGCGTTATTTTGGACAGAAGGATCAAAACTGTCCTATAACGCCGGCACCTGCCGCTTTATTTTCAGTGTCCGTTATGAAAAGCAGAGCGGGATGCCTAGCTGGCCATAGCGGGAATTTTTTCTTCTTTGTGGTCCACGGAATACATATAGGAGATAAGGTCGAGTATCTTGTTGGAATAGCCTATTTCGTTGTCGTACCAGGCTATCACCTTGACGAAGGTGTCCGTAAGGGCTATGCCGGCGCCCTTGTCAAAAATGGAAGTATGGGTGTCGCCGAGGAAGTCCGATGAAACCACTTCTTCGTCCGTGTATCCCAGAATGCCCTTGAGTTCGCCTTCGGAGGCCTTCTTCATCGCGGCGCAGATTTCCTCGTAGGTTGTCGGCTTAATAAGATTGCAGGTAAGATCCACCACTGAAACATCCAGAGTCGGCACTCGCATGGACATGCCGGTCAGCTTGCCGTTAAGCTCGGGAATAACCTTGCCTACGGCCTTTGCGGCGCCGGTGGAGGACGGAATAATGTTTCCTGAAGCCGCGCGTCCGCCGCGCCAATCCTTGAGCGACGGTCCGTCTATCGTTACCTGCGTGGCGGTGACCGAATGCACGGTCGTCATAAGACCGTCCTTGATGCCGAAGTTGTCGTGCAGGACCTTCGCAATGGGGGCCAACGCGTTGGTGGTGCAGGATGCGTTGGAAACGAAGACCATATCGGAGCTGTATCTTTTGTTGTTAACTCCCATGACGAATATAGGGGTGTCGTCTTTGGGGGGTGCGGACATTATGACGTGCTTGGCGCCGGCGTCGATGTGGCCCTGCGCCTTTTCTTTTGTAAGGAAAACGCCGCTTGATTCAACGATATATTCGGCACCTATTTTGCCCCAGGGGATTTCCGCGGGATTCCTGAGCGAATATACCATGATTTTCTTACCGTTGACAGTTATGCTGTCGTCAGAATAGCTGATGTCGCCGTCAAACCTTCCGTGCATCGTATCGTAGCGAAGCATGTATGCCATATAATTCGGCGTCATTCCGGGATCGTTGATGCCGACAAACTCTATATCAGGGCTTTCTATGCCGGCTCTCAGCACCAGTCGGCCGATCCTGCCGAATCCGTTGATTCCAATTTTTATTCCCATAATTCAACCTCTTTCAATACAACACATAAAGCAAAAACCAGCTTTTATTTTAAAACCCATTTTATTGTATCAACAACATTTTTTGTTGTCAATAGTTGTTTCAACAATTTATTCATGTTTTGGCAAAAAAAATAGAGCACAGCTTTTCAAACAAAAGTGTGCCCCGAAAAAAAGTATTTATTTAAGCAATTCAAAGAACATTTATGCCATAAGTATTAAAAAGCTTTGCGGTTTCGGGCGACAAATGGTCGTCCGTGATAACGACGTCGATATCCTCGGGAGAGGCGAAGGAAAAGGTGTTGACAATTCCAACCTTGTGAGAGTCCATAAGCACGATGGTTTTTTCCGCCTTCCGTATTACGGCGCGCTTCAGTTCGTTTTCCGCCTCGACGGCACAGGTGAAGCCTGTGTCGAAGCTGAAGCCAGAGGTTCCCAGAAACGCGATATTGAAATTAAGACGTTCTATTTCGTTGATGCTCCGGATGCCGTTTACGCTGAGATTATAGCGATTGACCTCGCCTCCGATGAGATGCGCCCGGACCTTGGAAAGCTTGGTAAGCTCAAGCGCGCAGTTTATGCCGCTTGTGAAAATCATATAAGAATCATCGGGAAAATGGCTTGCCATCTCTATCGCGGTAGAGCCAGAATCCAAATAGACGGATAAACCGGGAGTCAGGAGCTTCAGCGCCTTCTGGGCGATAAGCCGTTTTTCCGCAGTGTTCCTTGCGGCTCTGATATTATAATCCACATCTGTTCCAACAATCATTCCGATAGAGCGGGCGCCGCCGTGCACTCGGACTATGCGGTTCTCCATATCGAGCGCCTTAAGGTCGCTCCTGAGAGTCATTTCGGATACATTTGGAAACTCGCTCTTGAGTCTTGCAAAGCTTACTGTGCCTTCCTTGTTGATGAGCTCCACTATGGTATTGCGCCGCTGATTCATTCACAAATCCTCCGTTTATCTTCTGGAGCATATTGTAATCCCGTAAAATCATTTTGTCAAACACGCATTTTTGTCGAAAAAAATCGTTCAAAAATTTTTCATGACTGGAAAAAAGAAATAGGGCGGAGGCAAGGAAAAAATTTTCAAACGGACTGCGCGCTTTGGTGAGAATTTCTAAACCGCAAAATAAGAAAAACAAAAATCAAGTTCGTATGACTTGAAGCAAAACAAAAAAATAGCCTTAATTTCGAGCGCGGTAATGCCTGGTGAAGAGAAAGAGAAAAAAGCCCTGAGGGCAATTTATAAGTCGGCATAAAAATGTTATATCGGAGCAAAAAGGGATTAGTTTAGGGCAAAAGGGAAAATTCAAAATGCAAAAAATAATAAATATGGATAAATAATAAAATTTATTATTCTCAAAACCGCTAAAAATAACTATTTTTTTTACAAATTGCTTAACTATGGCAAATAAAATATGTAGTTTTATACAATTTCGTAAAAAAACGTCGTAAAATAGAAAAAAATATTGTAAAAGCTATTGACAATACAAAAAGTTGTATTATTATGTTAAATACAAATATATGAGTCTGAACCCGATGATAATTCGGAGATCGGATTTATATACGGACAATAGTATATCTTGGTAAAGCTGCCGAAAGGCAGTGACACAAAGCTAAAGGGCCTAAAGGTGAAAACCAATGGCAGCCAGTTGCCTGAGATACAAGAGTGGAGTTATCCCATTCGTTGTATTCTGCTTAGACAACTGCTGCATTGCCGGCAGTTTTTTATTTTGATTTTTGTTTAACGTGCACAATTTGGCGCTGCCGTGAAGCTCTCCAAATGACCTTCAATAAAAATCCGCAGGTTTTACTATGATATCCGAAAAGGGTAATCGATGAGTTGAGAGTATAGGAAATGAGCTGCCGGATGGTATAAAAAGACACTTTTTCAAGTTGTGGTTAGCTTGCAGAGAAAACACATCATATTGTGTTCTAATACAAATGGATAATATATATATTGCATTTTTTCCTTGTTTAACAGACATCTGCTGAAGGATGAGCGGAAGAAACTGTACATATTGCGATCCGGCGCGTAAAGTCAGTGCGTAAAGCGCGTAATCAGAGGCACAAATCTTTGTTGAAAAAATTAATAGCGTAGTTTTAGCGGTAGACTGAAGCATTTGCCCCGGCGGGGCCGGTTTGGCGGTTTTTGCTCGATAAGATGCTGGACGGCATCATGATCGACTGCTTCAAAACGGCAGTTATTTTTATGAATGGCAATCGTATATAATATATCCCATAAAATTACATAATTGGTAAACCTGCCGAAAGGCAGGGGCACAAAGCTAAAGGGCCTAAAGGTGAGAACCTAAGGCAGCCAGTTGCCCGTAATACGGATTTCGAAAACGAATCATGTATTAAGGCTCAACAGCTGCTGCATAAGAGCAGTTTTTTTGCCGCAAAAATCCAGAGTAAAAATAATAAAGTACAAAAAATACAAATATTTTACAAAAATATCGAAGTGCAGGTGTAAATGATGATAGAACTTCAAGGTTCCGCGTTAATGAAGAAATCATTGGATGCGCTGTGGATGCGACAAAAAACCATAGCAAACAACCTGGCGAATATCGACACCCCGGGCTACAAAAGCAGGGAGGTAAGATTCGAGCAATACCTGAAAGAGAACGGCAGCTTCGAAGACGTCCCCGACCCAGAGATTTTCATCAACGATTCGACATCCCTGAGGGAAGACGGCAACAATGTGGATGTCGACAAGGAAGGCGTGGAGCTCTACAGGGTGCAGATCCAGTATGAGTACATGATCAGGAAGCTGTCCGACGAGTTTTCCAACATCAAAATCGTATTGACGGAAGGCAGGAAATAAGGATGGCGTTTTTATCAAGTCTTAACATCGGCGGTTCGGCACTCACCGCTCAAAGGCTTCGCATGGACGTAATATCACAGAACATATCAAACAGCGAGACCACAAGAACCGCAAGCGGAACGCCGTATTACAGGAAATCCGTAGTGATGCGGGAACGCCCGGGAAGCTTCTCGGGGATTCTGAGCGGCGAGGCGGAAAAAGCCGGGAACGGCGTTGAGATCGCGAGCGTAGTGCAGAACGAGCAGGCGGTAAAGCTGGTTTACGATCCCTCGCATCCGGACGCAGGCCCGGACGGATACGTCAAATATCCCGACATCGACATGGTGAAAGAAATGATGGACATGATGTCCGCGACAAGATCTTTCGAGGCGAACATCACAACGATCAACGCCGTAAAGAGCATGGCTTCCAGCGCGCTTCAGATCGGCAAATAACTGCAATCCAATCGAAATTAACGGAGGAGAGCTATGAATATCAGTCCAATAAGTTCCGCAGGTGCGATAAGCGATATTACAAAGACTTCAAACACAAACAAAACCGCGGGAGGAAGCGGCGACTTCAGCCAGATTTTCAGGGATCTCATAAACAACGTAAACGAGACGGACCGCGTATCCAAAGAGGATATTTTCAAGATAGCGTCGGGAAATGCAGACGACCTTCACAACATAATGATTAATTCCGAAAAGGCGGAGCTAGCGACGCTGACGCTGGTACAGGTAAGGAACAAGGTACTGGACGCGTATAACGAGATAATGAGGGTGACTTTATAAAATTATTTTGAAACCGGTGGGTTCCTATGATGAATAAGGTAAAGCTTTATTTCAGCAAGATAACGAATTATATAAAGAAACTCGACGCCAAAAAAAGAAATCTGTATCTGATCATTTTGGGAGTCGCCGTAACCGCTTCCGTACTGTCCGCGGTATTGCTCAACCAGAAGGACTATGTAGTGCTATACAGAAACCTTGACACCAAAGAGTGCGCCGCCATAGTCAAAAGACTGGACGAGTTGAAAATATCCTCGAAAGTCGAAAACGGAAGCACGATATACGTTGAAAAGAAGGACGAGCCGAAGGTAAAGCTGCAGCTGGCCTCTGAAGGATACCCCAAGTCATCTCTGAACTACGACATCTTCACGCAGAATATCAATCTGATGACGACGGATTACGAAAAGACGAAGTACAATCTGTTCCTCCTGCAGGAGCGGCTTCAGGGCTCGATAAAAACGCTTGAAAACGTAAAGGACGCCATAGTGACGATAAGCATTCCGGACAACAGCACCGCGGTGCTGGACAAGGACAAGATACCTCCGAGCGCGTCCGTTGTTCTGAATCTCGTAAACGGCGTGACGCTGACCGAGAAGCAGATAAAGGGAATAGAGCTGCTGGTATCAAAGAGCGTTCCGGGACTGACTTCAAAAAACGTGTCGCTTATCGACCAGTCCGGAAAGATACTTAACGATTCTTCGTCGGACGGCCTGCTCGTATCCACATCGGACCGTGTGAAGACGGAAAACGATATATCAAATATGCTAGTAAACAGGATAACGTCGGTTCTGGAGCCGATATACGGGAAAAGCAATATAAGTGTTGGTGTGAGCGTATCCCTCGACTACAGCAAGAAACTGACTGAAAAGACGGAGTACTCGCCCTCGAACGGCAATACCAGTCTCATAAACAACTACCGACAATCCTATGAGGGCTCGGCCAGCGGCGCAGCCGCCGCCTCCGGAATACCGGGAACGAGCAGCAACTCCACGATCCCCGGCTATCAGGTCCCCACCGACAATGATAATAACCAGAACGTAAAAAACGACGTAAACGTGCAGTTCTTTGTAAATCAGGTAAAGGAGCAGGTCCAAAAGGAAGGCGCGGACATAAAGGATATAACGGTTTCCGTGCTGATAAACAAGAAGGACATGCCCGCCGACGAGGCGGAAAGGATTACGAAGATCATCGCGAACACTTCCGGCATAGCGAAGGAAAAGGTCGAGCTTCTTAGCACGGAATTTACCAAAGCCAACAGTAAAGTGGTCGTTGAGGCGGCCCCGAAAAACAATCTGCTCAGCCTGCTTTCGCCGAAGTACCTGATTATCGCAGGCGCCGCGCTACTGCTTCTGCTTGTTCTTCTCTTTGTCTTCCTCAAGCTCAGACGCAAGAAACACAGGGCGCTGGAAAGCATAGTGGCGACCGGAGAAATCGAGCCGGAGAAGGACATAATGGCGGAATTCGCGAAGATCACCGAGACCAAGGAACAGCAGCTTACAAGGGAAATAAGGGAATTCTCAATAAAGACCCCGCAGATAACGGCGCAGCTTATAAGAACTCTTCTGAAGGGGGAAATCGATTAACATGGCGATGGCAAAAATCAAAGGTCTTAACGGCAAGGCGAAAGCGGCGATCATTGCGATATCGCTCGGGACGGAATCGGCGGCCGCGGTTTTCAAGCACCTTAAGGAAGAAGAAATCGAGCAGCTGATTGTGGAAATCTCCAGGATCGGGAGCATAGAGCCCGGAATAACCGAACAGGTTATGGAAGAATTCTACGAAATGTGCCTCGCCCAGAAGTACATAACCGAAGGCGGAATGGATTTCGCCAAGGAGGTATTGGAGAAGGCGTTCGGAGCGCAGGGGGCATCGAGCATAATCGACAAAATAACGAGCACGCTTAAGGTGAGAGCCTTTGATTTCATAAGAAAAATCGAACCGCAGTACCTGCTCGGGTTTTTGCAGAACGAGCATCCGCAGACGGTGGCGCTTGTGCTCTCATACGCAAGGGTAGACCAGGCGTCTCAGATAATCTCCATGCTTCCGAAGGACAAGCAGCTTGACGTGATAGAGAGGATGGCCACACTCGACAGGACATCTCCCGAAACCATAAGGGACGTCGAGGCGTCCCTTGAAAAGAAGCTCTCAAGCGTGTTCTCAGACCAGTATATGGAGGCGGGCGGAGTCAAAAACGTCGCCGAGATACTTAACCACGTTGACAGAACTACCGAAAAGTACATATCCGAGGAGCTTTTCAAGAGGAACCAGTCCCTGGCGGAAGAGATACGCAAGCGCATGTTCGTGTTCGAGGATATTGTAACGCTCGACGATACGGCAATACAGCGCGTACTCAGGGAAGTCAATTCGAAGGATCTGATGATAGCCCTCAAGGGCTCCAACACCGATACGCAGGAAATAATCTATGCGAACATGTCTACCAGACTGAGAGACACCATAAAGGAAGAAATCCAGTACCTGAGAGGCATAAGGGTAAGAGACGTAGACGAGGCCCAGCAGAGAATCGTCGACGTCGTCAGGACGCTGGAAGAGGCCGGCGAGATTACCGTACGAAGGGGGTTTGACGATGTACTCATCTGATATGCTGAAAAGGGGACGCCTGAACGTACCCGGACGCTATAACATGCCGGAATTCGATTTCACGGAAGCGCATACGGAAGAAACCGATGAAGACCCGCCTGAAAGTGTGATGCTGAACCCGAAAGCGGCTGAGGAAATGATAAAAAAGGCGCATTCGGACGCGCGCAGGATAATTTTTGAAGCTCAGCAGAGAGCGGAGCTCATATGCGAGAAGGCCAAAAAAGACGCGGAGGCGCAGATAAGGGAAAAATCCAAGGAGGCCTTCGAAGAAGGGTATAAGGAAGGGCTTTCGCAGGGAAAAGCGGAGGCCGAGGCAAACGAAAGGCAGATAATCGACGAGCTTCTGGAGCTGTCGTACTGCCTCTCAAACGAAAAGCGCAGGATAGCCGAGGAAAGCCAGAACCTTATACTGGAGCTGGCGGCGGAAATCGCGCAGAAGGTGGTCGGAGACAGTTTCGTCAAGGAGGACAAGGCTTTTATGTCAATGTTCCAAAAAGCCGTAAAGGAAATGCCGGCCGCCCAGAAGCTGACCGTAACGATTTCGGATAAGGACTTCAAAATAATGAGCTATGAGCCGCAGAAGCTCCTTGAGCAGTGCGAGGACTTCAAAAGCATAGAGCTCTGCCGGGACAAAAACGCTCCGGAAGGGACGCTGAAGCTGGAAACGGCTGTGATGCTTCTGGACGCGGGCATCAACACCCAGATAGGGATGCTTAAAAAGGAAATAGCAAAAACATTCTGAAAACGAAGGGCGTTGGCAAGCGGTGGACATAAAGGTGCTCGAAAAAATAATATGCGACTGCGATACCGTCGTCTGCATGGGCAAGGTGGAAAAGGTCATCGGGATGACGGTCGAGGCCACGGGGCTTAACGCGGGCATCGGAGAGCTCTGCAGAATACACACCCCGGACGGCAGGACCATTCTCTCGGAGGTTACGGGTTTTCGCGACGAGCGCGTGATAATAATACCCTACGAGGACATAGGGGGCATATCTCCGGGCAGCTATGTGGAGGCCAGCGGAGAAACGCTGAGCATATGCGTAGGCGACGACCTCAGGGGGCGCATATTGGACGGGCTCGGAAGGCCGATAGACGGCATGGGAGATTTCAGCGTGTCCGCTAAAAAATACAGCATTCAGGCTAAGCCCTCTAATCCGCTGACAAGGCCGAGAATAAACGAACGAATCAATATGGGAATTAAGGCCATAGACTCCCTGCTGACCTGCGGCGCGGGGCAGAGACTCGGGATATTCTCGGGAAGCGGAGTCGGAAAGAGCACTCTGCTCGGAATGATAGCTCAAAACGTAGAGGCCGACATAAACGTAATCGCTCTGATAGGGGAACGCGGCAGGGAAGTCAGGGAGTTCATAGAAAGAGACCTGGGAGACGAGGGCATGAAGCGCTCCGTCGTACTGGTAGCGACCTCCGACCAGCCCGCTATGATACGTCTTAAATGCGCCTTCGTCGCCACGGCTGTCGCGGAATATTACAGGGACCAGGGAAAAAACGTCGTTCTTATGATGGATTCCCTCACGAGATTTGCGATGGCTCAAAGGGAGGTCGGGCTTGCGACGGGCGAGCCGCCGGTCGCAAGAGGTTACACCCCCTCGGTTTACGCGCTGCTGCCGAAGCTGCTTGAGCGTTCGGGAAAGTTTGAAACCGGCTCGATAACCGCGCTTTACACAGTTCTTGTGGAAGGGGACGACGTGAACGAGCCGATATCGGATACCGTAAGGGGAATACTGGACGGGCATCTGGTGCTTTCCAGAAATATCGCGATGAGAAATCAGTATCCCGCCATCGACATACTGGGCAGCATAAGCAGGGTTATGAACGACATCGTGAGCGAGGAGCACCTGGAGCTTGCGAACAGTATGCGGAAGATAATGTCGCTCTATTACCAGCACTATGACCTCATAAGCATAGGAGCATACAAAACCGGCTCAAACCCCGAGCTCGACGAGGCCATAGCCAAAATATCCGGGATAAACGAATTTCTGATGCAGAGAAAGGGCACGGCGTTTGATTATGATCAGACCATTGAACTTATGAAAGAGGCGTTGAGCTGATATGAAAAGTTTTAAATTCCCGGTACAGAGCGTTTTGGATCTCAAAGTAAAGCTGGAGGAAAACGAGAAAATGCAGCTTTTGAAGCTTAAGGCGGCCCTGAACGCGCTCCAGGATGAGCTCAAGGCCCTTAAAAGCCGCTATGAGCGCAGCCTTCTGGAGAGAAGAGTAATGATAGCTGCCGGGATAGCGCCCTTAAGGCTTGCGGAGATGACGCTATACATAAGGGAAATGGACAATCAGATAAGCAATAAAAACCGAGAGATAGAAAGAATGCTTGAGGCGATAGAAAGACAGGCCGAGGCGGTTAAAGAAGCAAACAAGGAGACGAAGATGCTTGACAGGCTCAGGGAAAAGCATCTGGTGCTTTACAACAAATCGGTGCAGAAGGAAGAAGAGCTGGTCATAGACGATTTTCTGGCGGGCGTATCCAAATATTAGTGCTGGAAGGCAGGCTTAATTGTTATGCTGACTACTGCGGTTCAAATTTATACGGATCAGAAAGCGGAAATCAAATGCGCAGGCACTCCGGCGAAGGGCGAGAACGCCGCACAGTTCTGCGATTGCCTCAAATCGGTGGAGTCGAAGCTGAAACCTGCCGGGGAAGTCAAAGTCAGAAAAAGCTCGGCAGAAAATACGGGAGAGAACGGGAAAGACGAAAAGGACATACCGGAGATTATGATTGAAGCCGCCGCAGCGGAGCTCGGCGCGGCGGGAATAAGCGCCTCCAAGCTCGGTGACCTCTCTGTATGCAGCGGGGGAGAGAGCGATCCCAAAGCGGACGCCCCTGCGGACAATAAAAAAACGGAATCCATGACGGAAATCTCTGACGCCAAACCCCGAAGCGGGCTTAATAAAGTTTTCGGGAGCGAAACGCGCAGCAATGCGGAAACCGGAGTGAATTTTCCGGGGCCTGTCACCAGCTCCGAAGCCGGAGCAGGACAAAAAGCGCGGCCGGAAAACGAAATAAGCGGTACGGGCGAGAAAGCCGTAGGGTTCGCAGCCGCCCCGCAGGACGCCGCCGGAAATAAGAAGACGGCAGATACGGCGGAAAAAGCGCCGGAGGGAAACCCTGTGGGAAAAGCTGCGGAAGTCCCTGAAGCGGCTCCGAACGAAAGCCTTCGGTACACAAGGCTCGAGTGGACCGTAAACAGGCTTAAGGAAGAGCAGGCCAAAAAGGGTTCGGAAAGCCTAAACTGCCCGCCGGCGGCAAAAACAGCAAACCTTTCCGGGGAAATTCAGCCTCAAAAACAGTCCGCAACGCAAAACGGAATTTCAGCGCAGGCAGACAAAGCTCCTGCACCGCCCGCAGCGTGGGCAGGAATGAGCAATATGAAAACCCAAAGCGTCGAACCGCCGTCGGCAGGCGGTGAAATCAGAATGAAAGTAACCGTAAATACCGTGAATACCGCGGACGAAACGAACTCCGAACCGGTTTTCAACATTCCGGAGCCAAAAAACGAAGCGGTTTTAGAAAAGGAACTCTTAACCAAAGCCGCTGAAAGCGGGATAAGCCCGGCAAACGCAGCCGCGGAAATGAAGGACACGGAAATCAAGCCGGCACGGGCCGTTATTAAGGGCGGTGCTGACGAAGGAGTCGCCGGAACGGATTCGGAAAAGCCTGTAACGCCGAACGGCCAGGCCAAATCGGAAATAAAGGAAGTTCCTCAGAATAACGGCTCCGACAAACCGGTATTCAAGATCCGGGAGGGCGCAAAAAGCGCCGGAGAGAAGGAGACCTCCCCTGTGGGGAAAAATGAAACGGCTGCTAACAGGAATGCCGGAGGCGCAAAAGAAACGGCTTCACAGGTGGTACCCTTTGCGGAGGTATATTCCGGCAGGGAAAACGGAATCACATCGGCGGTAAGCGGCGAGAAACTCGTATCGCAGATAACGCGGGCGGTAAGAGGAATGACAAAGCAGGACGGGGGAAAATTCGTTATGGAGCTTGCGCCCCGTGAGCTTGGAAAAATTACCGTGGAAATGAAGTATAGCCAGGGAAAGCTGAATGTTCTCATAAACGCCGCCAGCGACGAGACAGCGAAGGTCCTCAAAGCTCAGCTTAACGAGCTTAAGACGGCGCTGATGGCAAACAAGGTCGAGATAAACAGCGTAGACGTGGGCGGCAGGCAGAGCTCGGATCTATCGTTTTCAAACATGAACGGTTCCGGGGAAAGGTACAGCGGCTCCGAAAGGGGCGGCAACAACGGAAGCGGGGATTATTACCGCGGCTACGTCGAAGAACGGGATGACGGTACACCAGAAACGGTATACGGCTGGAACCGGCTTCTTAACTACCTGGTATAGGAGGCGCAGAAATGAGCATAACGGTAAACTCGGCAACTACAGCATCCGCCGCAAACGGAATATCCACCAAGAGCAATAAAAACGAATTGTCGATAAACGACTTCTTTACCCTGCTTGCGGCGCAGCTCAGCAATCAAAACATGATGAACCCCGTAGACAATAACGAGTTCATGGCTCAGATGGCGCAGTTTTCAGCACTTTCGGCGACTCAGGAGCTGGGAAAGACCTTCACAAACTTCATGGCGGTTTCATACATAGGGAAAAACGTCACCGCCTCCCAGACTGACACCTCCGGGAAAACCACAATAATAGAAGGAATTGCCGAAAAGGTGGAGTTTATCAATAACAATACCTATATAACGGTAAACGGCACGAAAATTACACCTGACCAGATAACACAAATAACAAACGCGGAGGCCGCGGACGCCAAAACCTCGGAAACTTCCGAAACAGCATCTTCTATATAATAAATAATATTTTGGAGGAATGAAAAAATGTTGAGATCACTTTATTCGGGAGTCAGCGGACTCAGAAGCCATCAGACAAAAATGGACGTCATAGGAAACAACATAGCGAACGTGAATACGACATCCTTCAAGTCGAGCAGGGTCACTTTTAAAGATGTCTACTATCAGACGCTTGCGAGCGCATCCGAAAACACAAGCATCAAGGGCGGCTCCAACCCCAGGCAGATTGGATACGGCGCCACCATTTCCTCGATAGACGTAATAAATACCAGAGGAGGCTATCAGACAACCGACAGGGCTCTCGACCTGTATATCGCCGGGGACGGATACTTCGTAGTGCAGGACAACGTCGGCAACACAAGCTATACTCGTTCCGGCAACTTCAGCTTCGACGTGCAAGGCGGACTTGTGGACCCGAACGGAAACTATGTCGGAGGCTGGATGCCCGAATATACTGCCGGTACTGACGCATCACCGATCATAATAAACAACATCAGCGAATACACCGATATAGCGATCAGCAAGGACGGCAAAATAACCGGTGTGCTGAACGATACGGTTGAGGTGCTGGGTCAGATAGCCATCGCGAAGTTCAACAACCCTGAGGGCCTGGCGCAGCAGGATGGAATATACTTCCAGGAGACCAAAAACTCGGGAGCGCCCAACGTAACCTATCCCGGCGACGCGGGTTCCGGCACGGTGGTCTCGGGAGGACTCGAAATGTCGAACGTCGATCTCTCCAAAGAGCTTACGGATATGATAACTACGGAGAGAGGCTTCCAGGCCAATTCAAGGGTTATAACCGTGTCCGACGAAATGCTGCAGGAGCTTGTAAATCTTAAGAGATAGTCCATGAAGCTTATATAAACTATTAAAAAAAAAATCCGACATATATGGCAGGATAGTATTTCCTGATGAGTAAACGAGGTGCGAAGTGATAAAGCTTACCAAGCTCAATCATGAAATTATTTATCTGAATCCGCTGATGATAGAAAGCGTGGAGATCACACCCGATACGGTCATTGTCCTCACGAACGGCAAGACGATGGTCGTCAGCAACACCATAGACTACATCATCAGCGAGGTTGTAAGCTTTTACAGCAAATTCAGGATATTTCCGATGGGGTACTATTCGGATAAATAATAAGTCAGATGGTGGATCATGGATATTTTAAGCATAGTCGGATTTATAGGCGGCATAGGCGTATTGGTATTCGGAATAATCAGCGGCGGGGATATCCGTTCATACTGGGATAAAGGCTCGGTATTCATCACAATCGGGGGCACAATTACGGCTCTCATGCTGAACTTTCCCCTGAAGAGCATGAAGAATGTCCTTCCTGCCATGAAGAACGTTTTCTTCACGAAAAAGCAGGACCCGATTAAGATTATCAATACGCTTGTGGAGCTTGCCGAGCAGGCGAGAAAGGGAGGTCTGCTTTCTCTCGAGGAAAAAGCAAAGGGCTTCAAAGACGAGTTCATGAGTCGCGCCGTGATGACGGTTATAGACTCTCATGACCCTCAGAGCGTGCGGGAAATGCTCGAGACCGAGCTGAACTATGTGGAGGAGCGGCACGGCGCGACTCACGCCATACTCGAAAAGGGCGCGTCCTACGCCCCGGCTTTCGGCATGATAGGTACGCTTATCGGACTTATCAATATGCTGAGGACGCTCGACAAACCCGATACCCTCGGACCGAATATGTCAATAGCCATGATTACCACTTTTTACGGATCGGTTCTTGCCAACGTAATCTTCCTGCCGATGGCGGGCAAGCTTAAGGTGCTCAGCGCAAACGAGCTTTTCTGCAAGCAGCTGATAATCGAGGGCGTGCTGGCCATACAGGTAGGAGAAAACCCCCGTCTGATAAAAGAGAAGCTCATGGGTTATTTGCCGCAGAATACCAAGAACAAAAAAGCCGGCGCAAAAGGGGCAAAGGAAGAGAAAGACGGAAAAGCCCCCGAGCCGAAGCGGCAAAAGGCCTGAATTTGAGACGAAGGGCGATAGGGGGTGCAAACCTTGGCGAGAAAGCCTAAAAAATCGGAAGTCAACACTAACGAATGGATGAACACCTATGCGGACACTGTCACGCTGCTGCTGTGCTTTTTTGTCCTACTGTTTTCGTTCTCCACTATCAATGAAAAGAAGTGGAAGGAGATCGTCGAGGCTTTAAGGTACAAGCCGCCCGCGTCCGAGCAGAAGCTGAATCTCGAGAACCTTGATCCTTCCAAGCTGGACGTGAAGGGCACCATGACTCCGAGCGACAGCAAGTCCACCGAGGAAGCGCAGGATCTGCTTTACAGGACGATAAAAAACTATATACAGGAAAACAATCTCGAATCGAAAATCGAGCTCATAAAGGGCGATGACATGGTGACCATCAGGTTTAAGGACACCATACTCTTCAACCCCGACAGGACGGAGCTGCGCGAAGACGGCAAGGTAATATTAAACGACATAAGCAAGGTTCTGCTGAGCTCGATTGACATTATAAAAATGATAAACATCCAGGGACATACTGCCTCCACTCCCAAGGGTCAGCCAGAATTCCAGAACACCTTTGAATTTTCTACCAAAAGGGCGGTCAATGTGCTTGAATATATGATAAGCACCGCGAACATGGATCCCTTCAAGCTCAGCGCGATAGGCTACGGACAATACCATCCGATTGAAAGCAACGAGACCGAAGAGGGAAGGAGCAGGAACCGCCGGGTGGAGATAATCGTAGAAAGCTACCCGATAGAGAAAAACATCAGCGTGGAGCCGTCCAAAAACAACAGCAAAAAATAGCCCGCAGGAATAAGCCTGCAAATCAAGCTTTGATTATTGCCGGAAAGGAGTGGATGCTTTGAAAGAAGTACTTGCTCAGTTTCAGATAGATGCCCTGCTTCAGGATATACAGGGCGGCAAGGTGCCGGCTCCGGACCTGGAATCGAAAAAACAGAAAAAAGTCAAGACCTACGACTTTAAGCTGCCAAGGAAATTCACTAAAGAGCAGCTGCGCACTGTGATGGGCGTATATGAAATATACGCAAGACATCTATCCTCTTATCTAACCGGCACTCTAAGGACCTTCTGCCAGGTGGAGGTCGCGTCCATAGAAGAGACGAAGTATTACGAATACTCAAACGCAATCGCGGAATCGGCCCTTGTGGGGCTTCTCGACCTAAACCCCGTTGAAGGCACTATACTGATGGAGTTTTCCAAGGGACTCTCATTTACCATTATCGACAAGCTCCTAGGGGGTCCCGGCACCAGCGCTTTTCTGGACAGGGAATACACGGAAATCGAAATGGTACTTTTGGAAAGGCTTTACAGGAATGTGATTACTTATCTTCAGGATGCGTGGTCGAACGTCGCCGAAGTAAAGCCCCATTTCAGGAAGTTTGAAAAGGGAAACAGCATAAGCCGCATAATGCAGCTTGACGAGATAGTCGTCATCGTCGTTATGAACGTGAAAATCAAGGAGCTTACTGGTACATTGACGGTCTGTCTGCCTTATATATGGCTTCAGGCCATAAACGACAAGCTTTACACCAAATACAGGATGTCGCAGAGGGCGAAATTCTCGCCTGATCTCGAGTACAACAAGCGCTACATACTGTCCCAGATATACAAATCCGATATCGATGTTGCGGTTAATCTGGGGAGGGCTACCGTCCAGTTCAGAGACGTTGTGAATATGGAAGTGGGCGACGTAATAAAGCTGAAGCAGAGCGTCAACGATAAGGCCTCCGTGGAGATAGACGGAAAAATTTGGTTTTACGGACAGATAGGCTTAAAGAACGGCAAAAAAGCAGTGAAAATTGAAAAAGTATGGAGCGAGGATGAATAATGGAGCTTTTATCTCAGGATATGATAGACAGTCTGCTGAGCGGCGCAAGCAAGAAGAGTGAAGCTGACAGCCCGCTCACCGACATGGAAATCGACGCTCTGGGCGAATCTGTCAATATCAGCATGGGGGCTGCGGCTAAGGCGCTTTCCACGATGATAAACCTGAAGGTGATGATAACAACGCCTGAGGTATCGATAGAGGACAGGGAAGAATTCGAATATAAAAGCATGTCCCCTGCCGTGGGAGTAAAAATAAAATATGTAGAGGGCCTGTCCGGGTTCAACTTTTTCGTTATGAAGCAGAAGGACGTAAAAACCATCGTCGATATAATGATGGGCGGAATGTCGGACGGCGACGAGTCGGAATTCAGCGAGCTTTATTCAAGCGCCATATCCGAGATCATGAATCAGATGATGGGCGCGTCCTCGACCTCTCTCGCGACCTTCTTCGATATGAAAATCAACATATCGACTCCGGAATGCGTGATAATCGAGGAAAACGTAAATCCCACGGACGAGCTGGCGCGGGACAGCAAAATAGTGGTAATTAAGCTCAGACTGAAGATCGGGGACATTATCGACAGCGAGTTTATAAACGTGATGGACGTGGCCTTCGCCAAGAAGCTCGCCGCAAATCTTATCAACTCGAAGCTGTCGGCCGGGACGAAGGGCCAGGAGCCGCCCGAAATCCGGGAAATAAGGGAAACGCAGCAGGCCGCGCAGGCCAGACCCAAAAGCGCGGCTCCGGCCGGGAACTACCCTTCAGCGGCGTTCTCGGATTTCGACGCACCCGCTCCGAGGGGCGCGTCGCAGTCAAACCTCGATATAATAATGGACGTGCCGCTTGAGATAATAGTCCAAATCGGGAAGACGAAAAGACCGGTCAAGGAAATAATCGAATTTTCACAGGGTTCGGTTATCGAGCTTGAGAAACAGGCGGGCGACCCTGTGGACATTTTAGTAAACGGAGAACTGATAGCCAAAGGCGACGTTGTTGTTATCGACGACAACTTTGGCGTTAGGATAACAGAAATATTAACAGCCTATAAAAGATAATGGAGTGGTTTGAAAATGGGTAAAAGTATTCTTGTGGTTGACGACGCTGCATTTATGAGAATGATGATAAAGGACATACTCGTGAAGAATTCCTTTGAAATAGCCGGGGAAGCTTCCGACGGCGTCCTTGCTCTCCAAAAGTATCAGGAGGCAAAGCCGGACGCGGTAATTCTGGACATAACAATGCCGAATATGGACGGGCTCGAAACGCTTATCGAGCTCAAGAAGATCGACCCGAACGCGAAGGTTATAATGTGCTCCGCGATGGGTCAGGAGTCCATGGTCATCGACGCGATAAAATCCGGGGCATCGGACTTCATAGTTAAGCCGTTCCAGGGCGACAGGATAGTAAAAGCGGTGCAGAAGGTGCTGGGCTGATAAAAAATAAGCTTTTGAAAGAAGGATGGTCCGTTGGATCTCAAAATGTACGTATCCACGTTTTTCTCCGTCGTCTTTATCGTAGTCTTTATAATCGCCCTGTATTACGGAAGCAGGTGGCTGACAAAAAAATCTTCCGCCGGAATCGGCGGAAGAACCAGGCACATTAAAATAATCGACAAGGTCATGCTCGGTCAGGACAAGTCGATTGCCGTAGCTGATATCCTCGGCGGCAAATATATCATAGGAATAAGCGGACAGCAGATCAGCCTTTTGAAGGACCTTGGGGAAATCGAGATTCCGGATACCGGCTCCGAAGAGCAGGGCGATTTTGCCGCCATCTTCGGAGGATTGCTGAAAAAGCAGTTTCTTGAAACTAAGGACAGGCTGACGGGCAGAGGGAGCAGGCTATGAGGAGGATACTGAAAATCGTCTCCGCCTCGGCGACGGTAACGGGCATCTTCCTTCTCCTGGGCTCGGACGCTTCGGCCGTGTCGATAGACTTCAACGGCATGCCGGGAACGGCGCAGACGCTTCAGCTGCTTTTCCTGCTGACGCTTCTGAGCCTGGCCCCTTCCATAATACTCATGATGACCTCTTTTACGAGGATAACGATAGTGATGTCCTTCGTGAGGAGCGGTCTGGGGCTCCAGCAGACCCCGCCCAACCAAGTGCTTATCGGGCTTTCCCTGTTCCTTACCTTATTTATAATGACGCCCGTGGCGAATCAGATAAACGAGGAGGCTTATAAGCCTTTTTCGAAAGGGCTTATAACGCAGGAGCAGGCCTTCACAAACGCGATAAACCCAGTCAGGACCTTTATGCTGAAACAGACAAACACGCAGGAGATGAAGCTGTTTCTATCCATTTCAAACTCCGAAAATCCTCAGAATTACGACGATATACCAACGCAGGCGCTTATTCCCGCCTTCGTCTTGAGCGAGCTTAAAAAAGCATTTATTATGGGTTTCATGATACTGATCCCATTTATGATCATCGATATGGTGATAGCCAGCACGCTGATGTCAATGGGCATGATAATGGTCCCTCCCGCGATGATCTCGCTGCCTTTTAAGCTCATTTTGTTTGTGGTGGTCGACGGATGGAGCCTGGTCGTGAAAACCCTGGTTCTGAGCTTTTCCAGATGACTTTATTTATATCTGAATGCATGGGGGAGGAAACACCATGACGCAGGGTCAGGTGCTTACGATAATGAGAGACGCCCTGATAACGGGGCTTTCGATATCCGCTCCGCTTTTGTTTGTCAGCGTAGCCGTCGGTCTTGTGATATCCATACTTCAGGCAGCCACGCAGGTGAACGAGCAGACGATAACCTTCGTTCCGAAAATCATCGCGGTCGCCATAGTCCTGATAGCGCTCGGGCCGTGGATGATGAGCAGGCTCACGGACTTTACCAACAGGCTGATGGTCAACGTACTTACATTTATAAAATGAATGCAAAGGCGAAAAGATGTTGAATTTATTTGATAACTACATTCTGTTTCTGCTTGTCCTGGCAAGGATGAGCGGCGCCATCCTCGTAAACCCGGTGTTCGGAAGACGCAATATACCCAGCAACGTCAAGGTCGGCATGACGATTATGCTGGCGATAATAATAACGGCGTCGTCCTCGGCCCCGCCTCCGAACATCACGAACATTTTCGAATTTCTGATAAAGGTTTTCTTTGAATTTTCGATAGGGTTCGGAATATCCGCGGTAATGAACATCTTTTTCTCGGCGATTTTCATAGCTACGGATCTGATCGACATCCAGCTTGGCATAAGCATGTCGAAGGTGTTCGATCCCGGCAGCAATGTGTCGGTGCCGATAACGGGCTCTTTTTTCAACGCCTTTCTCATTCTGCTCTTTTTTACTACCAATGGGCACATCACGTTCTTCAAAATGCTGAACGAGAGCGTCATCGCCATCCCATGCGGCTCCAATGTAAATATAACCGGAGTATTGTACGCCGTGCCGGGAGTTTTGGCCTCGGCGCTTTCCCTGGCGCTGAAGTTCGCGTTCCCGATACTCGCGCTGGAATTCATTACTGAAACGGGAATGGGCGTGCTAACCAGAACCGTACCTAACAACAACGTAATTTCGGACGGCATCCAGATTCGTCTTATAGTGGGATTCGCGGTTCTTTTTCTGATCTCGCCGGTTTTCGGCAGCTTCTGCGACCAGCTTTTCAGCCAGATGTTCACGGGGATAGCCGGGGTGATAAGGCTTGTGACCGCCGCCTGAAGCAACTAACCTAAAAAGGTGATGAATATGGCCTCCGACAAAACCGAAAAAGCCACACCTAAAAAGCGCGAGGACGAGCGGAAAAAGGGAAATGTGTTCCATGCGCGCGATATAACAGTAGCGCTGAACCTTCTCATCATGTTCCTTACTCTGAAGATAATGGGCGAGTACCTTTACAAATATCTTCAGCAGACAATGACGACATTCATATCCGGCGCAGGATCGATAAGCTTTGTAAAAATCGATTCCGTCACCGAGCTGACGGTAGACACTCTGAGCCGCATTTTTCTCGTAGTTCTGCCGCTGCTTATCATATCCGCGCTCAGCTCTTTTCTGCTCACAGGAATACAGACGCGCTTCAACTTCAGCACCAAGCGTATATCCTTCGACCTGAAAAGGCTTAATCCTATAAACGGTCTTAAGCGGGCCGTCTCAATAAGGACTTACACGCAGCTTCTGAAATCCATGCTTACGATAGTAGCCCTTGTGGCAGTTTTATGGCCCGGGATACGGTCCTTTTCGAACAACATCAGATCTTTTTACTTCATGCCTCCGGACCAGTCCCTCATGCTGACAGCTTCTTCTGTATTCGACATTTTTTTAAGAGTCTGCATCACTGTTATATTTATCGGCATACTTGACTATTTTATTCAGTGGTGGCAGTACGAAAAAGATATAAAAATGAGCAAACAGGAGATAAAAGACGAATATAAGATGACGGAAGGCGACCCGACGGTCAAATCCGCGATAAAAAGCAGGCAGCAGAGGTTCGCAAAAATGAGGATGATGCGGCGCGTGCCGCTCTCGGACGTCATAATAGTGAACCCGGAGCATTTCGCGGTCGCTCTCAAGTATGACGACAAGCGAAACAAGGCTCCGGTGGTCATAGCAAAAGGAGTGGACGAGGTCGCTCTCAGGATAAAGGAAATAGCGGCCGAGCACGATATAAGCATAGAAGAAAACCCGCCTCTCGCGAGAGCTCTTTACAAAGCGGTGGACATCGATATGGAGATACCGCCGGAGTTCTATCAGGCGGTTGCCGAGATACTGTCCTATGTATACAGCCTCAAGAAAAAGAATAAATACTGAAACGCATCCGCAAAGATAAATTTGCAGGGGTAGTGAAAGCCATGAAACTAATAAACAACATCCTGGCCGTCTTTGTAATAGGCATCATTCTCCTTATAATAATCCCGCTTCCTCCGACTGTGCTGGACGCTATGATTATTCTCAACATCTCTATTTCGCTCACCATAATGATGATAACGATGTACACGAAGGATGCGCTGGAGTTTTCGGCCTTTCCGTCCCTGCTGCTGATAACAACGCTTCTTCGCGTAGGGCTCAACGTATCCTCGACCAGGCTGATCCTTTCAAACGGCGGCGAAGCGGGAAAGGTAATAAAGACCTTCGGGCAGTTCGTCATAGGGAGCAACCCCGTCGTCGGACTTGTCATCTTCGTAATTATAGTCGTAGTCCAGTTCATTGTTATCACCAAGGGCGCCGAAAGGGTTTCGGAGGTCTCCGCAAGGTTTACGCTGGACGCTATGCCCGGCAAGCAGATGGCCATAGACGCCGACCTCAACGCCGGCATAATCAACGAGAAAACGGCTCTCGAGAGGAGAGCCAAGGTTCAGCGCGGCGCCGACTTTTACGGCGCAATGGACGGCGCCTCCAAGTTTGTAAAGGGCGACGCTGTAATATCGATCCTGGTAATGCTGATCAACATCATCGGAGGTTCCATAATCGGACTGGTTAACGGCGGCGGCAGCATATCTACCGTACTTACGACATATACGATAGCCACTATCGGAGACGGGCTGGTCTCGCAGCTTCCCGCGCTGATGATATCCACGGCGACGGGCCTCATAGTAACGAGGGCCGCGTCGGAAAACAGCCTGAGCACTGAGCTTACAAGCCAGCTTGTTTCCCAGCCCCTTGTGCTTATGGTCACCGGCGGTGCGCTCATATTCCTCTGCGTCATACCCGGGATGCCGGTATTTGCCCTTCTGGTGATAGGCGGACTCTTTATAGCGATGGGGTACAAGCTGAGGAACAAAAAGCCCGAGGTTGAAACGGCAGAGCAGAACAAGCCGCCCGAAACAGAGGTTGATTTTTACAGGAATATCGAAAACGTGTATACCCTGCTCAACGTGGAGCAGATCGAAATGGAATTCGGGTACAGCATCACCCAGTACATTAACGAGCCTGGCGGCGGCAGCTTTGTGGACAGGGTGGTTATGTTCAGAAAGCAGTTTGCGTCGGACTGGGGCATGGTGGTGCCCTCGGTCAGGCTGAGAGACAACATTATGCTTTCGCCGGGCGAATACGTCATCAAAATAAAGGGCGAGGAAGTCGCCAGAGGCGAGGTCCTGCCGGACCACTGCCTTGCGATGCTCTCGGGCGGCGAGCCGATGCAGGAGATAGACGGGATAGAGGTGCTCGACCCAGTTTTCGGAACCGAGGCGAAGTGGATACCGAGCAAGATGAAGGAGGACGCCGAGGTTTACGGCTACACGGTCATAGACGCTCTCTCGGTCATTATAACTCACCTGTCCGAAACGATAAAGGCGCACGCGGACGAGCTGCTTTCAAGGCAGGATGTACTGAGGCTGCTTGACCACGTCAAGCAGACCAACAAGAGCCTCGTGGAGGAAACGGTTCCCGCGATGATATCGATAGGCGCCCTCCAGAAAATACTCGGCAATCTCCTGAAGGAAAAGCTGCCCATAAAGGACATGAGCACCATTCTCGAGACCATATCCGATTACAGCTCGGTAACAAAGGATCCGGACATGCTGACGGAGTATGTGAGACAGGCTTTGAAGCGCACAATTTCACGCATGTTCGTAAAAGAAAACCAGATCAACGTGATAGCGCTCGACCCGGAAGTGGAAAAAAGCATTATGTCCTCGGTGAGAAAAACGGAGCACGGTTCATATGTCGCGATGGAACCCGCCGCCATGCAAAAAATCCTGACGGCGCTGGTAGAGGAGATAAAGAAATTCAACAATCAGAACGAAAAGGTGGTAATCCTCACATCGCCGGTGGTGCGCTTCTACTTCAAAAAAATGACGGAACAGCTGCTACCGGAAATAGCGGTCCTATCCTTCAACGAAATCGAAAGCAATGTCCAGATAATAGCAAACTCAACCGTGTCGGTAAAATAGCTTAAGGTGGTGAAATTATGGCTCAGGCATTGTTAAAAGAACCTCTGAAGACAAGCAAGGAAATGCGATATGCGGCTTTATGGGCAAACTACAAGGCTACGGGCGACGTCACTCTGAGAAACGAGCTTGTAATGATGCACACGGACCTCGTCGAGA
>JAJUHD010000005.1 GCA_029268085.1 Bacillota bacterium
CTTTAAACCGAGGCATTCTTTTCCGATTTTCCTTTTATCGTTATCAATGATGGCGTTTATTTTTACGCCATATTCGAGCAGACAGTTTTTCAGCACCTTCGTTATGGCGGCCGCTCCAAATATGACAACATATTTATCCTCGAAAGTTTTCTTGGAGTACAGCTTTTTGATTTTATTTTCTAATTCTCTGAGATCTTCAGTAAACACTGCTTTTCTCCTTATGACGAACGGCAGGAACATGCCGTAATTTATAGAGTCCAAGGCAAACGATATCCTCGATGTTTACGCCATTTATTCCTATCGCTTTGAACGCCGCGTTCCCTTCAGGTCGGGTAAGAGAAATAATGATGAATTTTTCCGAGAATTTGTATAAGGTATAATATTTTAATAAATATCCCGCTTTTTTTTCAGGGTACTTGATTATGGCTATTATTTTATCGGAATAAGCATTGACATCCTTGTCCAGCGCGCCGTCAACTTGAAGGATAACGACGCCTTCTGCAAGACGATTGGCTATCAAATCATTTAAATGTATAAGCGCCTGTTCGTTGAGATCTTTGTCTCTCTCAGGAAACAACAGAACGTAAATCTGCTTATTTTTAATTCCGAATTTTTTAACGAGCTTTTTCCATTCACGTCTACCCAGCCATGAATGCCAAAAATGTTTTAACAGCATAATCTATCCCTTAATCTTCTGTTTAAAAGCTAAATGTTATCGTCAATTTCAATTGAACTGATTGCAAATACATCCCGCTCCCCATTTATTGAAATTGAAGTCTTAAGCCCCGACGGTTTCATGTCGTTAATTAAAATCCTTTCGCCATATGGGACATTAAAAATGATTTCATCATATCTTATTTTATTGTCTCTTAAGAATCTCTCGGTCAGCGCTCTTTCGTCATTCGTGCGTGATGTGAGAAAGATAATCATGTCAGATTCGGGAATGCTTCTTAAAAAATCCTCTGCGCCTTCTAAGAAGGTGTCATATCCGTCAAGCTTGTACCCGTTGTGTTTGACAATCGTGCCGTCCAAATCCAATATCCATGTATGCCCGAGAGGGGAAAGCGTTAAGTTATGTAACATTTCTCAGTTTCGCTCCTATGGCGCCGCCTGGGTGGTTGCGCCTGAAATCATTTAATGTAACCCCTAATCTCTCGGCCAGGTACAAGGCCAGGCCCTGCAATAAAATCAAATAGCAGGAGGAGGAGTTGTTGGGGACAATATTCCACGGGTCGCCCTCGTGCTCGAGAGGCAGCAGCAGCTTTTTTTCTATGACCTGGGCCAGCTTGCCGCCGTCATTAAAGGACAGCAGCCATTTCTCCGCTTTCCAGTCGCGGATATATTCCGCAAACAAGCAGCTTTCGACGGTACTGCCGCTTTTGGAGAGAATCAGAATTAAGTCATTGTCCTTGATAAGGCCAATATCGCCGTGCATGGCGGTGTTTGTATGCAAAAACGCGCTTTCAAGCCCCAGCGAATTCATCGTGCCGACGAACTTCTCACAGATCGGCACGTTTTTGCCCAGACCCGACGCGACGATTTTGCCGCCGCTTCTGATCACGCTTTCACAATCGTCAAGCAACGCATTAAACTGCTTTTCGTCCATTCCCGCAAAGGTATGTTCGATTTGCCTGATGATGTTTGAAAAATGCATTTTGCTCAACGCCAACTCTCCTCTAAATGGTATAGCCCGTTATAAAACGCGCCGCAGATGCTGTCGTAGTCCTGCCAGGCATAGGTTGTCAGCGACAGCCAAATCACCGCATGCAATAGTTTAATTGTTTTTTCGTCCACACCGGTCAATTCAAAAAAGGCATTTTCTAGATGCGCCCACCCGTTGGACTTTATATCTAATTTAACGTCATTTTCGCCGATGATTAGCCTGAACTCTTTCAGATTGAACCGATCGTAATTCCCGACCACCGAGTAGTAGAGCTTTGCCCAATCGTAGTTCGGGTCGCCGAATAGTTCGGTGCGCCCGAAATACCCGCGGGGGTCAATAAACACTGGCGCACCGCTTTGCCGTAACATGAGGTTGGAAAAGGTGCAGTCGCCGTGGATGAAGGTAAAATGGCTGCAGCCCAGCCCCTCCAAAAGCTTTTCAAATTCCCGCCTGTAAAAAAAAACATTACGGCATTCACGCCCATTTACCGTAATTGTCGGCCTGTCTGCAAACGGGACAAGCGTGCGGATTTTTTCAAGGCGGTCCATGGTTTTGCCGTAGTAGGCCTCTTTAAGGCTTACTGCGTCAGCCTGGACGGTTTTAACGCTGTGCAGCTCTTTCAGGGCGTTTACAATTTTACTGAGCGTTTCTTTGCTCGCTTCAACTTCATATATATTTTTGCCATCGATGCGTTCCATGGTCAGCGGCTTGTATCCGTAAATCCTTGGTATGGCGGTAATGCCGCTGTTTACGGCAAACTGATACCAGTTTGCTTCACGCTCTGCCAGTTTGCGCCCCTGTTCGTCAATTGGCTCTTTTGTGACAACATCATCGCTGATTGTAATTTTGTTAAACGGACGGGTTTTAACCGCGCCGAGCTTTAAGTACTCTTCAAGGGTTCCGAATTCGCGCGTCCCGGCCAGCCCCAGCGGCTCAAATGCCGCGTTTTGCTCCTTCAGCCACCGCACAAACTCGCCGCTTTCCGGAACGTCCTTCAGGTAACTTTTGTCCTTGAAAACGAACAAACCCGCAACGCCATATTCTTCGCTGCGCTCTTCAGCAAAGTCGCCCTTTTCGTATTTCCAGCGGCAAGGGAAGGTCTGCGATATGCCGATATAATTGTTATTTTCTGTTGGCAGCCGGAAGCTATCCGGCAGGATTAAGTCTGACCATATCAACAGAAACGGCGCGCCTTCCGGCAGCAAAGCGGTCGCCTTTTTCACGCCGCTGCACGTCCCGGTCCCGTCGGCATCGACAACTTGATACTGCACCGCCGCAAAGCACTCAAGATATGCTCTTAGCGCTTCTTTTTTGTAATCGGCAATGATGATAAACCGTTTGTCGGGGAACTTCCGGAAGAGGTGAAACAGCATCGGCAGGTTCTCGACTGGGACAATTGCTTTCGGTTTATTCGTTGTCAAATGCTCGAGCCTTGTGCCTTTGCCTCCCGCCTGGACGATAATGTGTCCAATTTCCATTTCGGCTCCTCCTTAACTAGACCTTCGCGTACAGCACCGTATCCACATATGTTGTTGTATGGTGCCGTAAATAAAACTGATATTCCGGCACCAGTTCCCGCAGTAATACCGGTATCCGAATCAAATCCTCGTCATTGTGGTAAACGCTGATTGCCAGCTTTGGTTTGTGCTTTCGCAGAAGTTCGGCAGCTCCCTGCAAGGCCGAGTATTCAGCGCCCTCAATATCCATTTTAATAAATGAGACCGGCTCGTCTATCAATGAATCCAGCTTCACCGTGTGGACTTTGATGAAACTGTCGTCTGATTTACTGTCAACAAACTTTGAGCTTTGCGTCCCACGGTTATCAAACCAGAAATCGCCCTCAGAATCCGCCAAACCACAGTTAAACAGAAAGACATTTTCTAAATCGGCTAGGTTCTTGCGGCACAAAGAGAAATTTGCAATGTCGGGCTCATAGGCCAATATTTTCTGATACTTGCCTTTCGTATAAAAGATAAAATCAACAACACTCTTGCCGTCATACGCGCCGCAGTCAATGAAGAGCTCGTCGTCCCGAGGCTTAAATATATCGTTAAAGTAAATTCTGCCGCTGTGTATGGCGGAAAAGTCGAAGCTGCCCTGCCTGTATAGTTCAATAATCTTGTTAAATACGTCCGTTGACTTGCCGTCGGCAAACAGATCGGGCATTTTATTAAAAATCCCGCCGCCGTATTTCTCGGCGATTGCCGCCGCTCTGCGTTTTAAAAAATTCTCCGCTGCAAACTCGGACTCGGGGATAACCTCGTTTGCGTTTTTGTACATGCCGGCATATATGTTGCGATGCCCCAAGTCATGGCATTGCCGTGCCATCTCCCGGTAGTATTCCGCGTTAACGATCACCACCGTTTCATCCGCGTTTTCCTCAAGCAGCTTTTCGGGCGCGTAGACCTTAAGCCCCCAAAACAGCGTGTCCTGCTTGGCGGACATGTTGTCGACAAAGTAGGCGATTTTACTGTGCAGCAGCGGCATCAGCGAAAGGGAATACTGGCCGGCACCGAAAAACACAATCTTTTTGCCCGATAGGTGTGCTTTTATGCAGGTTGATAAAACGCTCATCAGAAAACCTCTTCGAGCCCTTTTAGCTGATTGTTCTCCATTGCCTCAAACAAAGCGCGGAATATATAGTAATCCTGCGGCATTGTGATTTTAATGTTACAAGGCGAGGATTTTACAAAGTGCATTTTAACGCCGTAAACGCTGCACAGATGCGCGGAGTCTATTGTGCGTATGCCGTCTACGTGGGCGCGTTTGTGCAGCTGCCAAATATCCGCGAACCTGAAAGCCTGCGGCGCTTTTACCGCGAACATTTCGGCCCTTGGCGGCACGCTTACCGTGTTGTCGGTCGGTGAAATATGTACGACGCTCTCGCTGGCCGGCTCGATGGCTACCGCATTGCCGTACTTTTTAACGGAATCAATAGTATCGCTTATCAGCCTGGCGTTAATCAGCGGACGGACACCGTCGTGAATCAGAACGATATCGTCGCTTTTACACATGCCCTCCAGCGCCTGAAGTCCGTTATAAATCGAAACGTCGCCGGTTTCACCGCCGGGTACGATTTCGCTGACTTTTTTAATGGCATACTTGTCCAACAAGCGCCATAATTCATCAATATAACTCTCGATGCATACCACGAGAATATTGTCTATTTCCGGGTGTTTCTCAAAATGCTCGATCGTGTATATAATGATCGGTTTGCCGTGTAATTCGAGGAACTGTTTCGGCTTATCGGTTGTGTTCATCCTTCGGCCTGTTCCGCCGGCAAAAATCAATACATGATTCATTCTTTCAACACCTTTGATTTTATATAATTGTATATTCTTTTACCGGACTGCCCGTCTGGCAGGTTCTCCTCAATTTTAACCTGCGAATTTTCGCCTTTGAGCATGCTGTCAACAAAGCTGTTGTTGAGCTCTTTGCAGGCCTCGGCCGTAAAAACCGGCGCCATATCACAAACAGCCTCTATTGCTTGCGTTTTAAAATCATACCGATATAAGACTTCATGTTTATGTACAAAATAAAAGGAATTGTCCGTTATAAAGTTGCACGTTGAGAAGGAGAGGTCATTACTGCTTTCGGATTTCAGCTTGCGGTTTAAAATTTGATCAAAGACATCAAGCTTTCTAAATTCGCAGGCGTCAAGGTCGAACTCCAGCACCATATTTGTAAACCCGCCAGGCAGAATCAGCTTGTTTTTATATGGCCGCATATTGCCCATATAGAAAACCCAGTCTTGTTTTTTGCTGACCTTAAACCCGCCTGGCAGTTTATCGTAAATTTTTACCTCGCCCGTTTCATAATGCCACTTGAGCACAAAAGGCTGTCTCCCAACGAGGAAGAAATGTTCGCCGTACTTGAAAATACTATGAAAAGACTGATTTTCCCGCCCTAATTTATGTACCTTGTGCGCATACGTATCGAGGTTAAACTCCAGCACCTCGTTGGTGTAAAGGCTGGCAAGTAAAATCGTATTCTCATTGAGCCAGGTCCAACCATAACATAGGCTTTTTACTTTCTCTTTTGGGAACAGCTTTATAAGGTCCAGGCAATGTTCGGTTTCTTTTGTGTCGAGATGAAAGGCAACTATATTGCGGTAGCCGCTGGGTATTAGGAAAATCATATTATTGTAGATGAGTCCGTCAAAGAAGTTCCTGCTTTCATCATTAACCGGTGCAATATATTCATCCCGCAGCTCAAGAGGGTAAATGTCGTATTCTCTCGTTTTAATGTTATAAACGGCAATTTGATTGTCATTATACGGGATATACATCAGGTTATCGCCGGTGACAACATGGGTAAAGTAATTTCTGCGCCGCGGCAGGTTCGGGCTGGCTGGAATTTTGCTCTCATATTCAAAGCCTTTATCTGAGAGCTTATATATATATTCATCGTACGTTACAGCATAAAGTTCATCATTAGCTTTAAAAATATCAGTGACATGAAAATATAAGTCGTCAATCAGTTCAATCGGCCTATTTCCCGCCGGATCAATATTTTGGAAATATATCGCTTTCCCCGTCGCTTTGAATAATTCGGTAACGCTGGAACCATCCCCGTAATACACGTCGCTCCAGGCAATCGCTCTGTGTAAATCAGGGGTGTCGTCATAAATTCCCCAGCCTTCTCTCTGATACTGCTCGACGATCCTTTTATAAATGTCATACAAACCAGGCAGCATGGAAGCGTATGTCTGCAGCAGCAGCGGGTGCGGGCGCCACCAAAGCACCGCGTCGCGGCGCTCGCGGAATAACTGGAGCACTGACATAATTTTCTTCAAATAATGTTCAGGGTTCCTCAAAGCGCCGGCAATCGTCGTGTTGTAAAACACAACTTTCCTGTCGCCGATGAGTTCCCGCCACTTCGGCGGGATGTCGCAGTCCTCACGACGGGTGTTGACCGCCTTGTCATACTTTGCGCTTCCGAGAGCGACAAACTTCTCCTTCGGGTTGCCGAATCGGTTGCCCCATGCTTTCGTTAATCCTTTTATGTATGTGTTGCGGACTTTCTCATCCTGCAGGATGACCTGATCCGCGTACCAGGTTCCGGGCACATTTGTAAAGTGCTCATATATTTCCGGAGCGGCATTGCTGTCCACAACAAAGTAGGGGACATAAACGAGACAGTCTGTAAGAGTCTTCAGCCGCTTGCAGAAGAAATCAGCATGTACCCTTGTAACACGGTTGTACTCGTCATACCCGTTAAATGTGAAAATAGCCTCGGGGTGGCGGGCTTCAATGTCGTACTCGCGCCAGTCCGTACATTCGATACCGGGGTACGCTCCATATGCGTCAAAATGCAGTTCGCCCAGGCTGCCGTCAGATTCAACACGATAATAAGGAATCGGAATCCAGTAGGCGTCGCAGTCCGGGTCTGCAAGGGCCGAAAGATAGATACTCATCAAGCTGTCGCTCATGGAAGCGTTGTAGGATAAAAAAACAACCTCAATCTTATCCGGTTTCAGTTCCGTTTTGACGCTGCTTTCAATTTTCGCAATCTGTTTATACAGTTTATCTGTTGTGACCTCTCCGCCTGCATATTTCTCAAGCAGCGCCGCATATTCGGTCAGCAGCCTGCCCGTGTGCGTTTCTTTACCCGTCAAATCGTCAATAAAGTTTTTAATGACATGTGTAAACTCCATGCATTCCGCAATAAGGCCGGAGGCTTTATTAAGGTCGGGCTGTTTGGCAAACTCCCCAACTGCCTCGTTGAGAGTTTGTACCGTTTCTAATATCTGCCGCTGTTGGTATGGTCTCATTGATCCTTTTTCAACTCCCTATCCTGCCAATCTGCAATCATTCTCTCATACATTTGCCGAAGTCCGTATTTCGGCAGCCAACCGAGTTTTTTTATTTTATCAATGTTTAACACGAACCCAACATCGTGCAGATAACCGCGTTCCTTAATGTCCTCCGGCTCGCTGAATACAACCTTTATCTTACCGTGGCAAATTTCACCCGCAACCAGCTCAGCCATTTGCCGTATCGTCATGCTCGCATCCGGATTGGCGATATTGTACGCCTGCCCGTTTTCTCCTTTTAAAAGCAATGTGAACAAACCTCTGACCGCATCGGCGATGTAACAGTAGTTGCCGACAGACTTGCCTTCGGTATGCAGAACAATATCGGTCCCGTCAACCGCGCCCCTGGCAAACTGAGCAAACACGCGCGTATCCGACCGGGAAACGCCGCCGCCGAACGTTCTGGCCAGCCGTGCCGTTTTAACCGGAACGCCGAACTGCGTGTAATATGCCGTACATAAAAGCTCGCAGCATCGCTTGCTTTCGGGGTAACTGCTGCGAGGATTTGTCAAATCTATATAACCAAGGTCGTCCTCACAAACCTCGCTCTTTTCCGCCCGGCCGTACACTTCCATACTGGATAAAAAGACAACGCTTTTGCTGCGGGCACTGAGCGCCAGGTTGAGGACATTTCTCGTCCCGTCAATCGCCGTCGTCATAACATCCACTGGAATTTTTACCATTTCAGCGGACTTTGTGATGGATGCGCAATGAAAAATATAGTCCGGCGGCGTTATAATATCGATGTTGTGCCGTATATCACCGTGAGTCTGCCGCGTATGCGCGATTGTGTTGACGTTCAATCCCAGCCGTTCATTCGCCGCTTGCAAAACGCGCACCAAGGCGCCGCCGATTAAGCCGCTGGCCCCGGTAACAAGAACTGTCGCGTTTTTGAGATCCTTCCAGGGGATGTTGCTGTCTGCAAGAACATCCTCTATTTCCGCATGGATAACATCCGTCATAACGCCCACCCCATAAACACAGCCCGTTTGTCGAATTATGTCAGAATAGTATACATGACGAGTATATACGAGAAAAATACCAAAAACAAGAGAAGATGTCAGCGAGATAGTAATATATTTAACAGTGCCGGAAGCGGAACATACGGCAAAGTCAGAGTATTGCCTGGCGGGTAAAGGGCAGAAAACCTTGCGGGTCCGAAGGAAAAGAAAACGCCTGGTGCGGCGTTAAAGCGCGCATCAGGCGTTGTGTGTAAAATCTGATCATGTTTTACAAAATGTGCACGTCTGCGCCAGCTCGAGATATCAGCCTTGCGGCCTTATAGAATAACTGACAGGTGCATATTGATAGGTGCCGTCCGATGAAATCTGAATGAATTGGATATCGGAAACAGACTGATTTCCTAGATACTCTGTGGGAAAGGTAATATCAAAGCCGGTATACAAAAGACTATCTACACCAAAATATGAGGATACACTATTACGCTCAATGCCGTAACGGCATTGCAGAACCATATCGCCAATCTGCAAATATAAGGCGGACAGCGGCTGCATTGTTGAAAAATCAGCAGCCCACCCAACAAGCGTAATAGAATCGCTACCGGCATAAAGGGAAGGATCAATGAATCCCTGTTCATTCACAAGCTGATTGTTGCAGTAATCCAACCACATGCCATGATTTCCATAATATTGCACTTTCTCACTATTTGGGATATCAGAGAGATTTACTGAAACCGCTGGAATATCAGCCGGCACAGTTAACAAATTTTTGATATATCGTTCAGAACAACTAAAAACGACGATATCAGGATTAGCGATTTCATCTACAGTTGTTGAGACATTCCGTATGGCATAGTTGAAAACTTCAGAAAAATGCTCTGCAAGATAGCAAGGTATTTTCCTAAATACATCAATTTGGCTGTCACCATATATTTGAAGTATCTTACCATCATTAATGTTATCATTTTTTAAAACTGAACAGCCAAGTGAAGGGTTTCGAGCTATTTGCATTGCAGTAACAGATGCGAACTGTTCCCCATCAGTAACAGTTTCAAATGTTTGGTTCCATTGGGCAAACGGCGCTTTTTCTGGCGGGAGAAGATTAATATTCCCCAGCATTGCAGAGAACTCTCCCTTATACTCTCCATCCTCGAAAGTTACATCAATCGGTTCCCCGGAGAGGATGCCGTGCTCTTTCATAGTTTTAAAAAGGCCTTTATAAACACAATAGGAGCCTCTATCGTTCCAATGTGTATCCGTCTTGTGAAACAACTGCCCCTCACTCTTCGCTTTAAGCAAATCGTTTTTACTGTTATAGACAATGACATCCGTATGCTCTCTTAAATAGTCGGCAACCATGTCAACCGGGGTGTTTTCAACAGTCTCATCAGCCATAGGTAAATATTCAGAATACACACTGGCTTTGCTTGGTGTCAGCATCAGAATATACTCTTTGCCAACACTATGATAATAATCACTGATGGCTTGTTGATACTTTGCGATTAACGCCAAATCGCTTTCATCCAGCGGATAAGTGCCTAGAGCGATTTCAATATTATGGTCTGCCGTATAAAAGTACCAGCCACCCTTACCAGGTAAAACAAGAGGAGAAGTAGAAAGGCCAAAAAGCTTGTTTTTCACAACGGTATATGTTTTCACAAACGCTTCTCTAAAGCCAATATTATCGCCAATCCAGTTTTCAACTGCCGAACGGCTTACATCAACTTTTCCTTCTGAGTATGATACTGGAAAAGGTGCCAATTGCCTTTTCTCAGTTTCAGACACTTTGCCCCCCAAAAAGTCAGTCGATGAAAAAGGAATAATTATAATTACGCCGAACAGAACGATAGCAATGATATCTTTTGTAGCAAATTTTCTCATATTGCCTCTCAGAAATTGAAATAAATAAACGGATTATACGTTGACGCGACTGTAAAACTAACGCTGACAATTGCAAGCGCCGCCATAAAAACGATCTTGCATATAAACGTTGCGGTCGGTGCGTTTGCCTGCAGTTTTTCACAGCTGTGAGAAAAAATCTTTTTCCAGTCGAAGCAGCATATAATTGCGATGACCATAATAACGGCATATTGGCTGATCATGCTGCCGGTCATGTCGCTCCATAGTCCTTTCGGTGCCGCGCCGAACATGCTTTTGAGAAAAACGCCCGCAGAAGCGATATCATCCGAGCGGAAAAGAACCCAGCCGCAAATAATGCATAATATTGTAAATATGCGATAAGCCGCTGCCGCCAATGGACGAGTTTTTATCTTTTTCTCAACTCCTGTCAGCTTCTCAAATGTCAGCAGGATAAAGTAGAACAATCCCCAGAAAATGAACGTCCAGTTAGCGCCATGCCAAATGCCGGTCAAGCCCCAAACTACAAAGAGGTTGAACACCAGTCTTTTTTTTGATTTGACCCGGCTGCCGCCTAACGGGAAGTAAACGTAATCACGGAACCAGGTGCCAAGCGAAATATGCCACCTGCGCCAAAATTCGGATACAGTGTTGGACATGTATGGGTGGTCGAAGTTTTCAAGGAAATGGAATCCAAACATTAACCCTAATCCAATGGCCATGTCTGAATAACCGGAAAAGTCAAAATAGATTTGGAGAGCATATGCTATTGCTCCCAACCAACTATACCCGACCGTCAATGTCTGATTTGCCAGGGCTGTATACGCGCTGTCCGCCGCTACAGCGACGGTATTTGCGATGACGGCCTTTTTCGCAAGACCGATTATAAACCGCCCGATACCTCTTGAAAAATCGGAAAGCGTTTCCTTCCTTGACCTGATTTCGTCTGCGACGGTCTGGTAACGCACAATTGGTCCTGCTACAAGCTGCGGGAAGAGCGATATGTACAACGCCACATTCAGGGGATTTTTTTGTGCCTCTCCCTTGTCGTAGTAGACGTCAAAAACATAGGACATAGCCTGAAAAGTAAAAAAGGATATGCCAATCGGGAGCGGGATACTCGTCTGCGGCAGAACCACTCCGTCACCACCGAAATAAGAAAATAATAGGTTTAAATTGTGCGTCGTGAAGTTTAAATATTTAAACACAAAAAAGAGCGATAGGTTAAATATAACTGAAAGCGTAAGGGTCAGCTTCGCCAGTTTTTCAGACTCTCGTCTCTTAAACTTGTCTACGCCTAATGCCGCAAGGTAATTTATAAATATGGAACCCATCATGACAAACACAAATTTGGGTTCTCCCCAAGCATAAAAAAACAGCGAGACAATTAATAGGAAATAATTCTTAAAGCGTCTGTCAAGCAAATAATAGCCAAGCAAAGTAACAGGGAGAAAAATGAAAAGGAATACAGCGGATGAAAAGACCATATCGGTCCTCCTATAACAGGTAATACTCAAAAAAGAATCATCATTTTATTACAAGCAATATTACAAGAATTTATCCGTCACAAAAAACGCTCCGCATCCGACAGTGAGTTTATGATTTTAACATCATCAGCGGCAGTATACTCATACTTACCCGGAAGCAACAGCAATTTTCCAACTCCTGCTTTGCGGCCTGCTATCATGTCGCTGTCCCTGTCACCAATGATAATTGAATGTTTCAAATCAAGGTCAAAATCATCTCTTGCCTTTAAAATCATGCCGGGGTTTGGCTTACGATCATACGAATCTCTTTTGTACCGGCCGATTCCTTCTGTTGGGTGGTAAGGACAATAGTATATCCGGCCTATAAGAATGCCTTGCTCTTCAAATTTATTACACATCCAATCACTTAGCCTGAGGAAGTCTTCCTCAGTATAATAACCTCGCGCAATTCCGGATTGGTTTGTGACGATAATGATCAGATAACCTTTTTGTCTTGCGGCGCGACAGAAATGAAATATGCCTTCGATAAAGGTGAAATCCTCAGGCTTGTATAAGTAACCGCTGTCTTCGTTAATAACACCATCTCGGTCAAGAATAACTGCTCTGTTCAATTTGCACCCCAGAAATGTTCTTCAAGCATAATACAGAGTGTATGATAAATTGGCACGTGCAGCTCTTGTATTTTGTAGGTTTCCGTCTCGGGGACGACGATACAGGCGTCACACTGGTTTTTCATTTTTCTGCCGTCATGGCCTGTCAGCCCTAGTGTAACTGCACCGCGGCCACGGGCGGCGTCAAGCGCATACAGCACGTTTTTTGAGTTACCCGAGGTGCTGATACCCAGCACGCAATCCCCCTTGCGCGCATACGCATACACCTGCTGGGCAAACACATAATCGGCATTTACATCGTTGGCGTATGCGCTGGTAAGCGCAACATTCTCAACAAGCGCAAATGCGGGTAGCGCGCCCTGTAAATGAGTCAGCAACTCAGGCTCCACACGCTCTGCAAAACTTTGGTCAATTTTACGCGGCAAGACAAACGATTTTACCAGCTCGCCAACGATATGTAAAGCGTCCGAGGCGCTGCCCCCATTTCCGCATATGTAAAGGCGTCCACCGGTTGAAAAGGACTGTGCCAGCAGTTTAAATGCCGTATAAATACTCTCTTTGCAGAACTCAAGGCTCGGGTAGCGCAAAATCAGGTTTTCCAGGTGTTTCACAACGAATTCCCCTATTTTGTTTTAATACCAAGTATTTTCTGCGTAATTCTTCTTATTGGTAGAATAGCAGCCCAAAGGCGCGGATACTTGCACCGCAAGGCAAAAGCCAGGTGTACCAAGCTTCTCTTAACACCGTAGTTGATGTTTTGGTCATAGTGTTGAATTACTTCCGCCGGAGTTATTTCATCTACTGGTTTGTTAAATGTCTCCTCAATCTTCTTATAGCCAACGGCGTCCATCGCAAGTGCGTCCACCCAAGCCCGCATTTCCGTTGAACCCGTTTTGTTGAATTCAAGATTGGTCAGCTCAATCTCCGTATATTTATCGTTATATAAGTAAACAGAATAATAGCCGGCGTCTTGAGCGAAATATGCATAAGATCGTTCTATAGCATGCAGAACTGTCTGGTCTGTTCTATTCGGTTCACGTGGAAAGTCTTTATATGACCAACCATTTCCGTTAAGCCCAGTAAACAGTTTTTTCAAAGCCTGCGGTCTAAACCAAAAGCATGTGCCTAGTGGTGCGACACAAAGGGTATGTTCGTTTATTTTAACATTTACCTTAAAATCGTCCAACAACTTTTTGGTATTTCCGAAATTGCCTGTCCACCCTGTTCCGATATTATATGCATAACCACTGTGATTGGGGTAAGACGGGAAGGCTATACCTAAGCGTTCTTCCTTTTCAAACATGGCTATAATATTTAAAACATACTCTTTTGTTGCAAACATATTTTCGTTTATTTTATAAGCCCAAGAACGCCCTACACTGCTTGGTATAACCTGTGACGTTTTTTTATCATGAGCAAAACAAATTAAATCGTATTTGAAAACAAATTCTGCCGCTCCCACAAGCAGGCTTGAGACATCGCGCCCTCTGTTTTCTATAACAATAACGTTGCCCTGGAGTCCGGCTGCTTTTAGTTTCTCGTCAAATAATTCTTTTTTTTCCGTTGTGTTTGTGGTTATTAAAACATCAGTGCCGTGCGGAAAATTTTTAATGTACGATATAGCTTCGTCAAATAAATCTAGATAATAGGCATGATAAACAAGCCCAACCTTAAGCTTATTCTTATCTGCGTTATTTACAAGTACCTCGCTGGGAAGAACTCTGTTTAACTGCGCGCATCGTACGATATCTGAAAGGCTGCTTGTCCTGAGTATGGATTGCCAAACCAGATTCATGTCATAATCAGTCTCGTTCTCTATAAAACGAATGAGCCTGACGGTTGCCTCTCCGGCTGTATTATTAAGCACGTCTGTATAATGATGGAAAAAGCTGCGTTTCTTGAAAAGCGGCATTCGGTAATTCTTGAGCAAATGCACAGGATTATGTAGCAACGGATAATTGTAATCATCTTTGTCGTCACAATAAACGGCGCCTTTATAACCTCTTTCCTCAAAATAGCCGGGAAAAGCATACTCATAAAGGCATCCTGAAATAACGTAGCTGGCATCCTCCGGAATGTCGTTAAAAAAATCAATGAGGAGTTTAGTTCCGAGCAAAGGCTTCCTTATAGTTAAAAAGTATGATTGAATATGAAATTTACTATCATTAAAATGTAAATAATCATTACTTCCTAGCCAATTTGTCTTTAACCCCCAGGTAAGTCCCCAAAAATCGATATCCTGTTGCTTTGCCCAGTCGAACACCTCTTTGAATGGGTATACAGGTCCAAAACAGGTGCTGTTCATCAATACAAGTTCATCGAAGTCTGAAAGTTTCTCCCAGCCTATATGCTTAATCGCCGCTTTATATGCTCCAATGTCATTACCTTTGTTTTCGCGGATATATACCTCGTCCGCGACTTTTTCAAGTGCCCGCCTACCATCCGGTGTGAGTTTGCCGTTTATGACGCAATGTAAAAATGCAACATTTTCGCGTAAGTCATTAAGCTGATAAATGATGTAATCATCTATAATTCCATCTTGATCATAAATGAAATATATACATGCACGTTTTGAGTCATCATTCAGTATCATCTAACCCTTGTTCCTTTCAATAAACGTTTTAAAAAATCAAGCAACGCTCTTAGGGGTGCGGTCATTTTCCAAGTGGTAGAATTGACTAAAATATCCCATTCGGCCACTGCCTGATCCCACTCGGCGACCGCCTGATCCCGCTCGGCGACCGCCTGATCCCGCTCGGCGACCGCCTGATTCCGTTCGGCCACTGCCTGATCCCGCTCGGCGACCGCCTGATCCCATTTGACCACCGCCTGATCCCGTTCGGCCACTGCCTGATCCCGCTCGGCGACCGCCTGATTCCGTTCGGCCACTGCCTGATTCCGTTCGGCGACCACCTGATTCCGTTCGGCCACTGCCTGATTCCGCTCGGCCAGCGCTTGATCCCGTTCGGCCACCACGCGGTCATATTCCACTATTTTTGGATCTGGAATACCAAGCAGTTTGTGCATAGCCTCCAGCAAATGGGGTCTGCCCTCAAAAACATTGCTGATTGGCGGTAATATAGGTGGTGAATAGCCTTCAAACGATTTTTCTGGTAAGTCAATAGTGTCGCAAATTAAAGAAACATAAAGGTCGGCAGTTTTCCTGATAAGTTCTGTCAGTTGTTTGCTTTTATCAGCAATAGTTAAAATTGCTTGATTTACCGTTTCCAAGGCAGACTCTACCGGCTGGCTAATACTCAGGGTCTCCGCTAAAAATCCGTTAACTGTATTACCTCGAAAATCGTGCATAATACAAATACCTGGTATACCCATGGAAGCGGCACAGCCTATTCCATGGACTCTTGCGCCGATTACCAAATCAAAACGGTGATATATATCATAATAATCTTTTGCATCATATGAATAAAAGACCTCTGTATCGGGGAAATCACTATGGGCAAACGGCAATTCGTCAATATAGTGGCATACCAACGAAAAACGATGTTCAGGGTATTCACGCTTGAGCCGGCGGAAAAGGGCCAACAGATAATTGTACGTTTCTGTTGAAACACAGTTGTTAATCTCGGAACGGTTTACATCACATGAGTAAATTAATCCGATATGCTTGACTGTTTCAACGGTACGAATCTTTTCGGGCGCTGAACTGCATAGGGAAGGGCAGGGCAAAAATCGGGGTGCGGGAGAAATGTGTTCGCTCAGTATCTCTACAAATTCAGGCGATCTTACCGTAAACAGCTTGAATCGGCTAAGGTTTCTCATGACAAGCTCACATTCGTCCTGTATGCGGTTTCCTATTCCAAGCGCAATAACAGGCAAATCATATTTTTCAATTATTTCATACAGATCAAAGCATCTGCTGTTTGACCATTCAGGAGTTCCGGCAAATACGACAAGATCAATGAATCTCCCATCAGTAGTGAGCTTGAATGAATTGTCACGAAATCCGACCCGAAAATTTGCGTCAGCGGCAAATGTCAGTTCGTCAGTCATAAAAAGCTTAACATTACGTAAATTACATACTGGCTGAATATCTGTTCGCAAGTCAGGGTGTCGATTATAAATAATCGCATTGAAACCCTCGGGAAACACTGACTTCATGAGATTGATCGTCCCGAACAGAATAAACTCGTCACCAACATTCCACTGTCGCGTCGTTGAAAAAAGGATATTGAGCATTTCATAATTCCTTTTCATCAATTATTTGGTCAACCAGCTCACGCATTTGCTCATAGCTGATTTTATCAATACACTCACTTGGTTCCCCCTGTTGCAGGCGGCGCAGACACTCCGCGTTTCTTTGTCCGACAATACTCCAATCCCAGTTGCAATAAAAGCATGGCATCTCTGTATAAGCGACGAGCGGTAAAGTGTCGCTTGGCTTCACTTCCTCAATATGGTAAGGGAGAAATCGTCCAAAAAGCCAGCCTCCAACATTTGCAACGGAGGGGGTATTCGTTGCACAGGCAATATGTACGCCGCTGGTGTCATTTGATACTACAAATTGGGCATTACCAATGATGTCAATAATATCCGATACTGAGGTTCTACCGGTTAGATCAACCATGCACATGGTGACAAGAGGATTCAAATGTGCCTTTAACCTGTCTGAAACCCATTGCTCACTGGCAACACCGAGAATAACGCCGAGTAACCCCGTCTTTTCATAAATGTAGTTGGCAATTTGTGCGAATCGTTCGGCCGGCCAGAACTTCTGGCTGAGTGAGCCGCCAGGATAGAGAACATAATAATCACCCTCTATGAAATGCTGTTCCCCGTAAGGCAAATAAGGGACCGTCGTTTTGTACTCAGGGATACCAAGGCCTCTTACAAAAGCACCGTAATAATCAAATTCACTCCTGGCATCCCGCGGATAAGGTATAAAGGTATCATATAAGAAATTGACCATTCGAACCCAGTGTTCCCCGCTGTTGCCGGGTTTAGTCTCGATTGCTATACGTTTGTTGCATTTAATTGCCGCCCCTAAAATATCCGCCAGCGGGTACTTGGAAATCTGCGGCTGTAATAATATGTCGTATTTGTCGGTACGCAGGTCAGCTATCAGTGCAATAAGTTTTTTATAATCGATATCATGAGGTTTGAAGTCTGCACAGATGATCCTGTCAAATATACCCAGACTCTCAAAAACGGCTTTGGCGGAAGACAGGCATACCACCGTCATTTCTCTGTCATGATAAAAATCACGTATTGCCTTTGCGGCGCTTGTAAACATTGTACAGTCGCCAATTAAGTCGAGGCGAAGCAGGATGACTTTACGGCTATTGTATTTCCATAAATGGAGCTTTGCGAGGATCGCGTACTTCCAGAATAAACGCAGTTCATTTTTGTTTCTGCGTAAGAAGCCTGCGATCTTATTAATGAAAGTCTTCATTGTTTTGCTCACTCCGCTCCATTGACTGCTTTATCTTCTCAATAATACTGGTGGTAGACAATCCTTGTTCCAACTCGATAAACTCTACTCTGCCGCCGTAAGAGCGTACAAATTCTCCACCCGCTATTTCTTTGCCGGCCCAGTCTTTTCCTTTGACGAGCACATCGGGCTTGATTTGCTCTATCAGCGCCTGCGGCGTATCGTCATAAAATGGAATTACAAAATCTACACACTCGAGTGCAGACAAAAGCGCCATACGATTTCTCAGATCCACGATGGGGCGTGTGCTTCCCTTAATCCGACGGATGGATTCATCGGAATTGACGCCGACAACCAACACATCGCCGAAGCGCCGGGCCTGAATAAAACTGCTGACATGCCCGGCGTGAAGTATATCAAAACATCCGTTTGTGAAAACAATCCGCTTGCCCTGGCTTTTGAGTCTGTTAATTTGCGCAACACAGTCTTTCAAATCAATGTATGACTTTGAACATGTATATAAAGCCGTGTTTAATTCCTCAATTGTTGTCTGTGCGGAACCGAATTTTGATATGACAATTGACGCCGCGGTATTTGCGATTTTAACACACTCATCTAAACTGAATCCCGCACCCATTGCAAGAGCTATCGTTGTGACGACCGTATCACCCGCGCCTGTGACATCGACAACCTCCTTGACGACGGTGGGGTAATCGCTCTTTATTCTGTCAAAGCGGTTAATAATTGAAATACCCTTTTCAGAACGCGTAAATACCAGGAAATCAATATCATTCTCGTCGCATAATTGTAAGGCGGCGGCTTTTATATCGCTTTCATTGGGGATTGCCGGCATCCCTGTCAGATCCATAAATTCTTTGTTGTTAGGTGTAAGTACCGTCGCCCCTTTGTACTTTGAGGCTGACTTTCCCTTCGGGTCAACAAGAACTGGAATATTACGTGCTTTCGCATTTTTTATAATAGCTTGCGACAGTTCTTCCGTTATGAATCCCTTCGCATAGTCGGAAATAATGACAACGGTAATATCCTTCAGAAATTCATCTGTCGCGTCAATTATGCGTCTAAAAATATTATTGGACGGCGGTACAATCGTTTCCTCGTCTATCCTGATAAACTGCTGGTTACTTGCAGCCACGCGGGTCTTAACGATCGTATTGCCCTCAATAAATATAAAGCGATCATCCACGCCAAGCTCATGTAAGGTGTTGCGAAAAAACGCTCCCTCACCGTCATTGCCGACACGCCCTGCGGCCCGGACTCTGGCGCCAAGGCTGGTAGCGTTTAAAATAACATTGCCTGTGCCTCCAAGCTTACGCCTGACTTCTTTTTGGTGCAGTACAGGTACAGGCGCCTCGGGCGAAATACGATCAACATTACCCAAAATATACTTGTCAACCATCATATCGCCAACAACAAGTACGAATTGATTACGAAAATCTTCTAACTTACTCAAATTATAACCTCAATTCGCTGATTACCGCGCTTGCAAGCAACGGTAACATAATCTCGTGGGTTCCGATTAAGTTATATCCTTTACCATTTCGCAATGTGGGACGTTTCACGACATTTGTCAGAGGTCTGTATTGAGTTTGCATATCCATGTTAACGGTATTAAGCCCGCTCATATCGTAACCCAGGTTTTGAACGATAGAAAAAGCTTTCAAAAATACCTCGGGCAAAATAACCGCTGACCCGATATTAAAATACACGCCGCCGTTTGCTAGGTTTGGTAATATAGACGTAAACGCGAGGAAATCCTTGTACGACGCCGCGCCAATTGCCGCACCCGACGCTTCCGGATGCATATGCGTAATATCGTCGCCAATAGCAACCGATATAAACGCGGGAATGCCCAGCTCATAAGCAGTATTCAAGATACTGTAACCGCCGAATTTAAAATTATTGTCAGCAATATATCGACCGAGGGAATATCCAAGCCCCGTACCGGTTTTGTAGGCGTTGTTGACGGCTTCATTATGCATCCTACCTGTTTCTTCCGCCATACCGAACTCTCCCTCGCCAAGAACGGCTTGGACGTCTTCACTGGTCTCTCCAATCATCGCAATTTCAAAATCATGAATGGATGCAGCTCCATTCATAAGTACTGCCGATATAATACCAAGCCTCATCAGGTCAATGATAATGCTTCCCAAACCACATTTAATGACATGTCCGCCTATTGCAAATATCACGGCACGCTCGTTTTTCTTTGCATCCGCTACAAGCTTGACAACATCCTTGAGATCCTTCGCGGTCAGTATATCCGGCATTAAATCCAGGACGCTGTCGTTTTGCACTGCCGTAGGAGGCGGAGCGAATTGATGAATGTTTACTTTGTTCTTTCGCTTCTCGATCGAGTAGCGATTAAGTTTAGACAAATCAATATTGTAATATTGCATATGTTCAGCCTCCGCATCTGCTCATGATGCGCTTTATTTTCTCTGGGTCTCCCCAAACACCCGGCGAATCATATGGACGATCGGGATACTCGCCATAAGCCAGACGGATACCCAGGTTATGTTCTTTGATAAAGCGTTCAATGCAATCCGCCAGCGGTTCCGGTTTACCTGTACAGAGATTTGTGATGCCGCAAACTTCCTTTTGTAGACTGGCTCGAACGATAAGCCGTGCAAGTTCACGGATATCAATAAAGTCATATTGGTTTTTCCCGGACGTAAAAGGAAAGCGTGTTTTTCCCTCTGCTGCCGCTTGCATAAGCTTTGCAAAAATACTATGACCCTTAATATCGTCACATATGATGTAATAGGCGCGAAACCAATGGAAAACGCAGTCGCTCTGCGCTGTTGACAGCAAAAGGCTTTGACGCATGGCATTTTTAGCAATCCCATATTGTGTCTGCGGATTACAAGGGGTGTATTCATCTATAGGGCCTTCCCAATAACCCACCTCATGCATTGTACCCAAGCACGACAGAATTGGGAGGCCGCCCGTTATCATATTATTGCAGAAGGTAATATGGTCGGAAAGGTATGCCATATGCGCAGGAGAGTTATGTATAAAACCATCTTTCCAGGCAAGGTGTATACATACATCCGGCGCGCCTAGCTTATGATAAATGTCTTTATCTCCAGAAAAAATAGGAGTTTCCGCTACGGTAGCGCGTGCATCCAGGCCTTCCCGATGGTTTACCGCTACAATGACATCATGACCAGAATCCAATAGCTCTTGCACAACATACTTGCCGATATAACCGTTTGCACCGGTGACCAGTACTTTACTCATCTATATACCCCGTCATTTCATCCAGATAGTGTCGTAAGGATGTTTCCCAATGCGGCAAACGCTGAAATCCATTTTCATCAAGAGAGCGTTTGCTTAGAATCGAGTTCTTCGGTCTGATGGCTTTTGAATGATAATCTTCACTGCGTATAAAATTGACAACTGTGCTTTTTCCGGCACAACGTAGAATCGCATTGGCAAAAACGGCCCATGAGCATATGCCTTCATTTGTGGCATGATATATTCCATATTTTTCAGTGAGCACCATGTTGCAAAGCAACGGCGCGAGATCGGCAGTGAAGGTCGGAGAACCTATCTGGTCTCCAACAACAGTAACTGTGTGATGCGTCTCCGATAGATGTAAAATTGTCTTTAAGAAATTCTTTCCCTTAACACCAACTGCCCAGGACGTGCGGACAATATAAAACCGTTCCAGCAGTTCCTGTATGACGCATTCTGCTGCATATTTGCTTTTTCCGTATTCGTTAAGAGGTTTTGGGATATCATTGATCTCATATGCAGAAGTCTTTCGGCCATCAAACACATAGTCTGTTGACAAATAGAGCATTTTTGCGTCAACTAACCGACAGGCTTCGGCAACATTTCTTGTCCCGTCTACATTGACTGCCCAGCATTTTTCCGGTTCATCTTCCGCCTTGTCAACGGCTGTATATGCTGCACAATGAATAAGCGCATCGGGTTTATAATGCGATATCCTTTGGAGCACTGCGTACCTGTTTGTAACGTCAAGATCTTTTGATGATACGCCTATAAACTCTATGCCAAGCTGTCCCATTTTTCGGGCGACATCATACCCTATTTGTCCGCTAGCCCCTGTCAAAAAAACTCTCATTAGTACCTCATACCACATTTCTTTGCGCTGGTCAGCTTATATCAGCGGTTCATCTGTTTCCATACATCCGTTCATAATAATGCCGATATTCTCCGTTCACGATATTTTGCCACCAGTGGCGGTTGGCAAGATACCATTCGACAGTTTTCTGGATGCCCTCCTCGAACTTGGTCGTGGGCAGCCATCCCAACTCATTCTTAATAAAGGTCGGGTCAATAGCGTAACGCCTATCGTGACCTTTTCGATCTGTTACATATACAATCAGATCTTCCGTTTTTCCCAGAATAGTGATAATCTTCCTGACAATATCAATATTCCGCATTTCGTTATGGCCGCCAATGTTGTAAACCTGCCCTATTTTGCCTTTTTCAAGAATCATATCAATAGCAGAACAGTGGTCGTCAACATAGAGCCAGTCGCGGACATTTAAGCCGTCACCGTATACGGGAAGCGGTTTATCTTCCAAAGCGTTGATAATCATCAATGGAATCAGTTTTTCAGGGAACTGATACGGTCCATAGTTGTTGGAGCAACGGCTGATCGTAACAGGCAGTCCATATGTCCTGTGATATGCCATGCAGAGCAGGTCTGCGGAAGCCTTGGACGCGGAATACGGAGAAGATGTATGCAACGGCGTTTGCTCGGTAAAGAACAGGTCCGGTCTGTCAAGCGGGAGATCGCCGTAAACTTCGTCGGTGGATACCTGGTGGAAACGCTCAATACCATACGTGCGGCAAGCATCAAGGAGAACCTGAGTGCCTATAACATTTGTTTCCAGAAATACAGCGGGGCTTTCGATGGAACGGTCAACATGGCTTTCAGCCGCAAAATTTACCACAATATCCGGCTTTTCGTTTTTGAAAAGGTCATACATCGTTCTGCGGTCGGCAATATCCGCGTGTATAAATTTCAGCTTCGGATCGTCAATAACAGGCGCGAGTGTTTCTAGATTGCCCGCATATGTCAATTTATCCACGCATAGCAGCTCGTAATTGGGGTGCAGCTTTCTCATATAGAAGATAAAATTGCTTCCTATAAAACCGCAGCCCCCGGTAATGATTATTTTCATTTGCTTACCCTTCCCCGAATCGTGTCACTGTATAATAATGGTGCATGTTGACTGTTCTTGACCTTTCGAAATGCTATTTGTTATTGAATTGGCCGGAGTATTCATCGCAAACTTCCTTTGTATTTCCAAAAAGCCTCATTTCACCGTGATCCAGCCAAAGGACACGGTCACACATTTCGCGGATTTGCTCGAGATTGTGAGAGACAAACAATACTGTTGTGCCGCCGCCCATGAGTTCCATCATACGCGCCCGACTCTTTTTTTGAAAAGCTTCGTCACCAACGGCAAGAATCTCATCAACGATCAGAATCTGCGGATCGACCACAGTTGCTATAGAAAAAGCCAAGCGCATCATCATGCCGGAGGAATAGTTTCGGATGGGGACATCGATAAATTGTCCCAACTCCGAAAATTCAAGAATCTCATCAAATTTCTCCTTGAGGAACGCCTCCGTATACCCGAGAATGGCGCCATTAAGGAAGATGTTTTCACGCCCGGTTAAATCCTGGTCAAAACCTGAGCCAAGCTCCAGCATGGGGACAATATTTCCATCGCATATGGCCGTACCACTGGTCGGTTTCAATATTCCCGAGATCACTTTTAAAAGTGTTGATTTGCCGGAACCGTTTTTTCCGATAATACCGATGACTTGGCCTTTATTAACGTCAAACGTAATATGCTTCAGTGCCCAAAAGTCAGAGGTCTTAATGCTGCCTTTGAGTTTTCGCGTCACAAATTCTTTAAGAGACATAATGCGGTCATCCGTCAGCTTGAACCGCATAGACACATCCTGTATTTGAATAATCTTTTCGTTATGCATTGTTTCACCCTTTACAGATACAGGATAAACTTGTCTTGTGCTTTTTTAAACACGGAAGCGCCAAGTATCAACGCGCCGCATGCAAACAGGAAGCACTGCACATACATCAATGGTTCCGGGGAAACGCCCTGAATAACGCAAGTACGTATAAAGGTGATAAAATAGTACAAGGGGTTGACCTTAATCACCCATTTCAAATGCTCCTCGAATATACTAACGGGGTAGAAGATGGGGGTCAAATACATCCAAATCATCGTCAGCACGCCCCACAGAAATTGTATATCACGGAAGAAAACCATCGCTGCCGCTAGCAACATTCCAAAGCCAAGGCAAAAGATTAGAAGGCAAACAAGCGGATAGATAACGAGGATGATTGCCTTTGTTGGCATTAGGCCGGATATAATTGCGACGACAAATAACGGTATTAACGAAATGAGCATGTTGATCATGGATGAGATAATTCTCGTTAAAGGATAGATATACTTCGGCACATAAACCTTGGTAATCAAACTTGCGTTTCCGACGACCGACGTTAATGCCATGCCGCACGATTCGGAAAAATAGCTGAAAACGACGTTGCCGCAAAGCAGATATACCGGAAAATATTCAATGTCAAACCGGAACAGATTTGAGAAGACAATGTACTGCACCAACATATTCAAGAGTGGATTTAAAAAACTCCAGAACACACCAAGAATCGAGCGCTTGTACTTCGCTTTAAAATCACGGCTGACAAGCTGCTTAATCAGAAAATGATATTTCCTAAGCGCGACAATTGCGTTGACTAACAGGCTCTTCTTTCCGGCTTTCCAGCGCCGATAAATAAAATAAAGATAAGAAATGATAAAGAGACCAAATGCAGTTACAAACTTCCAATAATGCAATCCCGTCCAGATATAGTCCTCTCCAGTTACGGAAAAGCACAGTATTCCTTCAACGGGATTGCCGTTAAGCAGGAGCGAAAAACCTTCTTTTTCCGTGGAGGTAGACATCATAGGAGAAGGCGCGCTCCCAGGTTCGGAATCCGTGTAGATTTTGAGCAATAAAGGAATACCATATAGACCTTCAACCGGTTCCTTGGAAGTCATGGTCGTCAGTTGGCTGTTTTTAATTGCGGATACATCAAAAGTTTCAGAAATTACCAAAGAACCATTGTCGGTCCGATAGAGTTCCATCGTCACCGTGCCGGAATTGGATGTATAATACGCACTCCATCGCACGGATATTGACTGGAGACGTTGAATCTTAACGGTAAATCTCTGTTCAACGACTGAACCCCGAGCCAATTCAACCGTCCCTACTTCTTCGGTTGGCATCTTAAAATTACCGCGAGAATTTCTGAAATGCAACTGATAACCGGCTAAAAAGTAAAACGCTATAGCAAGAACAATGTAGACTGCAACTGCAGAAAGACATATCTTTCCGATTTTTAAAGTTTCAGCGTTAATTGACGGCCTCTTGTATACCATATATTACATTCATTTCCTTCCAAGACATGGAGCTAAAATATCGTGACGGAGTGGTTCCTTGGTGTCAATAAATAAAATTGGCGTCGCTGTCGTCCAAAAGCGGCGCGTTTTTGTCTTTGTCGCTTAAAATCGGTGTGAAAGAGCCCCAGTCTATACCAATAGTAGGGTCGTCGTAACGGATGCCTCTGTCGTGTTCTTTTGAATAATACGCATCTACCTTATACTGTACCTCGACACCGTCCGTCATCGTTAAAAAAGCGTGGGCAAACCCCTTGGGAATTAAAAGCTGTCTTTTGTTTTCAGCGCTCAGCTCAACGGCGACCCACTTTTTATAATTTGGAGAACCCTTCCTGATATCAACCGCCACATCAAGGACGGCGCCTCTTGTACAACGCACCAGTTTCGTCTGCGCCATGGGGTTATTTTGAAAGTGCAGTCCCCTCAGCGTCCCTTTTTGGGCTGAATAAGAATGGTTATCCTGAATAAAGGTGATGTCAATTCCCTGATCCTTGAGCTTTAAATGGGAATATGTCTCCATAAACCAGCCGCGGTGGTCTCCGAAAACCTCCGGTTCAATAATAAATACGCCCTCCAGCGAGGTTGGAACGACTTTCATTCCACTACCCTCCACCTTAATATGCAATCTTTCGCTCGGCCACCCGGATGAGATGTTGGCCATACGAAGACTTTCCGTATTTTTCGGCGGCTTTCAAAAGCGCCTCTTTGCTGATCCAGCCTTGCCGGTAGGCGATTTCCTCAGGTGCGGAAATCTTGATGCCCTGTCTTTTTTCGATCATACTCACAAAATCGGCAGCGTCATGAAGGGAATCAAAGGTGCCGGTATCAAGCCACGCAAAGCCTCTTCCCAGCAGCTTGACGTCAAGCTGGCCGAGCTCTAGATATGTACGGTTCAAGTCGGTGATTTCCAGTTCACCCCGGGCGCTAGGCTTAACCTGCTTGGCAAATTGCGGCGCCCTGTTGTCGTAAAAATACAGACCCGTTATTGCATAATTGCTTTTTGGCTTAGCGGGCTTTTCTTCCACGGATATAACCTTATAGTTTTCGTCGAATTCCACCACGCCGAATCTTTCCGGATCGTCAACATAATAGCCAAAAACCGTCGCCCGGCCTCTTTGCGCGTTCTCAACGGCTTCTGTGAGCAACTTTATGAGGCCGTTCCCGTAAAAAATATTGTCTCCCAACACCATGGCGCACGTGTCGCTGCCGATGAATTCCTCACCTAAAATAAACGCCTGGGCAAGGCCGTCGGGAGACGGCTGGACCTTATATGATAAGCGTATGCCAAACTGATCTCCGTTTCCCAGGAGCTCTTCAAAACGGGGCAAATCCGAGGGTGTCGAAATAATCAGGATTTCCCTGATACCAGCTAACATCAGGGTGGAGAGCGGGTAATAAATCATGGGTTTATCGTAGACAGGCAGCAATTGTTTGCTCGTCACCAAAGTCAATGGATAAAGCCGGGTTCCCGACCCGCCGGCCAAAATAATACCTTTCATACATTAGCTCCATTTATCTTAATAATTTAATTACTTCATCAAAAAAAAAGTCCGGTATGAGCGGCATGAAAATCTCAAAGACCGTTGCCGCATTGCTAAAGCTCCTGTATCTCAGCATTCGCTTTATATTTTTAAGGTTATGCTTATAAAAAAATTCCTTGCGCGCCATCACCCAAACCTGGACGGAATCCAATACCTGTATGAAATCTGGATACATCGCCAATCTCCGACGTAACGATGCCACTCTGTTATATAGGTGCTCTATTCTCAGCTTGTAATAATCATCTTTTGTATGAACGCCGGATAAGACACCGGTTTGGTTGTTGTCATGCTGCCTGTATTTTACGGTCGGTGTCGGCTCGAAAGCGATATAGCCCTGCAGAGCCGAGAATAACGCCAGCCAGTGGTCGTGCACCATGTGCTCTTCGAAAGGGACGGCTTTTTTTGCGATTTCTGTCTTCACGATCATCGCGCAGCCGGTGACAAAGTTGTGCACAATCAAGTCTGGGGCGAGATTGTACCCTTCTTTAAACACATGGCGCTTTCTGATTTTCGTAATACTGTCGGCTGTCTGATGCCCGTTTTTATCAATGATGGAAACATCGCTGCAGCAAAGAACGGCGTTTTGGCGCTCTAATCGTCGGACGAGCATCTCAATTTTATTTACCTCCCAAATATCGTCCTGGTCGCAATAGGCGATATAGTCGCCCTCCGCCATCATTGTGAGCCGCTCAAACGTCCTGTTTGAACCAAGGTTTTTATCGTTAAAAACAATCTTGTACGGAAAATTCGTAATATGCCGGGAGATGAAGTCTTCGGACACGGGTGCTTCCGGGCAGTCATCACAGACAATTAAATCCAGATTGCCATAAGTCTGATTGTTCAGTGACGCCAGTTGCTCTGTAAGCCAGTCTTCCCTTGGTTTATACACCGCCATAACGATTGTTACCCGCGGGTAAATATGTTTTTCCGGTGTATCTTCAACCATGCGCATCCCTGCCAATATGAACAATTTTCGACGAATTAACTTATTATACGTCATTTTTCCTATGTATGTCAATTTGATTAGACAGTAAGAAAATGGCATCCGCGCAGCCGCTTGCGCAGCAAATTCCCCCTACGCGCGCCACTCCAGAACCTTCCGCAGAAAGCCCTGCAGCTGCGGCGTCTGGGGCGCGGTGAACAGCTCGGCGCTGGCGCCGGATTCCAATATGCGCCCGCCGGATAAAAACAGAGCGCGGTCGCAGGCGTGGCGGGCAAAGCCCATCTCGTGGGTGACGATGACCATGGACAGGTTCTCGCCCTGCAGCTCGCGGATCATGTCCAGCACCTCCGCGGTCAGCTCCGGGTCCAATGCGCTGGTGGGTTCGTCCAAGAGCAAGAGCCTCGGCCGGGGCGCCACCGCTCTGGCAATGGCAATCCGCTGGCACTGGCCGCCGGAGAGCTCATAGGGGCGCTTGTGGGCGTCCTGCGCCAGAGAAAACCGTTTGAGCAGGCTCCGCGCCGTCTCCCGCGCCTGTTCCGGCGTCTGGCCGTGGGCGTGGATGAGCGGCAGCATGATGTTCTGTTCCGCCGTTAAATGGGGGAACAGGCCCCGGGCCTGGAACACGAACCCGATATCCCGCCGGTGCTTCAAAAGCGCCCGTTCGTTATATATAACCTGCCGGCCGTCCAGGGATACGGCGCCCTCGTCCGGCGCCAGCAGCCCGCCCAGGACCCGCAGCAGCGTGCTTTTGCCAGCGCCGGAGGGGCCGATCAGGGCCAGGGCCCGGACGTCCGGCTCGTCGATGTCCACCCGGTCCAACACCGTCTGCTGACCGAAACGCACCGTCAGGCCACGGCATTCAATTTTCATAGGAATACCGCCTTTCCAGGGCCCGCGTCAGCATGGAGACGGGGAACGTCAGCGCAAAGTATAAAAGACCCAGCAGCAGATAATCCACAAAGAAGGAGAAGGTGGTGGCGGCAATCTCCCGGGTGGCCTGGGTCAGCTCGATGATGGCGATGACGGATAAAAGCGACGAGTCCTTGATAATGGAGGCAAACTGGCCGGCCAGGGCCGGCAAAATGCGCCGCAGGAGCTGGGGCAGGATCACCAGGCGCGTTGTCTGCCCGGGCGTCAAGCCCACGGCGCGGGCGATCTCCAGCTGGGAGGCCTCGATGGAATCCAGCCCGCCCCGGATGATCTCGCTGATGTATGCCCCCTCGAAAATGGACAGGATCATAACGCCGGCAATCAGGCGGTTGTCCACGCCCCAGGCCTGCCCGATGATGTAGAAAAAGAGGTAGATCTGTACCAGCAGCGGCGTGCCCCGGATAATCTGCACATAGGCCCGGCACAGGTATTTAACCGGCAGGATCTTGCAGCGGGAGCCGGTGGCGGCGGCAAAGCCGATGACGAGGCTTGTCAGCATGCTCAGGACGCTGAAAATAAGCGTCATCAAAAAGCCCTGCCCCAGCCGGTAACGGTACTGCCACAGGTGGGTAAAGTCCCAGTCGGCGTTTAAGCGCTCCATGGTCAGCACGATAAAGCCGGCCAGCGCGGCCGCCACCAGCAGCCCGTTTAGAAAGCGCTTGAAACGGCTGTCGCTTTTGGTTTGCGTGAACCAGCGTTTCATGTCCTACTTCGCTGGGGCGGCCCAGTTGCCGGATTTGTCCGGGAAGAAGAACATGAACCCCAGCGCGTCAAAGGTCTCCTTTTCCTGCTTTAGGTGCTTTTCCGTCAGCGTCTCAAAGCCCCCGTCGGCGATAAACGCCTTTAAAAAGGCGTTGGCTTTAGAAACCAGCGGACTGTCCTTTTTAAAGGCCATGCCCCAGCTCTCGGCGTCCTGTCCGGGGATGAACAGGGCCCGGGTGGTATCGGCAAACTGCTGGC
>JAJUHD010000006.1 GCA_029268085.1 Bacillota bacterium
CTTTTTCATCCATTCTCCCGGCGTGGTATGCCCCGACCGCCTCAAACAACGAACTCAGGCAGGTGCGTTTTCCGTTTAAATTGCCTGAAAGCATAGGTCCGCCGGACACGAAGATAGTCGGAATATTAATACGGGCAGCTGCCATAAGAAGTCCGGGAACGATTTTATCGCAGTTAGGTATCATGACAAGCGCATCAAACTGATGGGCAAGTGCCATGCATTCGGTGCTGTCTGCAATCAAATCTCTCGTCACAAGAGAATATTTCATGCCTTCATGTCCCATTGCGATACCGTCGCAGACTCCGATCGCAGGAAACACAACCGGTGTACCACCCGCCATAAGAACTCCGGCTTTGACCGCCTCGGTAATTTTGTCAAGGTTCATATGGCCGGGAATTATCTCGTTATAAGAGCTGACGATACCAACAAGCGGACGATTAAGCTCCTCTTTTGTGAAGCCGAGAGCATAAAACAGGCTCCGGTGCGGCGCCTGCTGGATGCCGGTTTTAACATTATCGCTTTTCATTTTTCTGCAACTCCTTTGCATATAGGCTAAGAACCGTTTCTCTTTTCCGCGCAGGAAAAGAGAAACGGTGGTTAGCCAGTTTAAACGGTACGCTTATTTCTTAAGCCAGCTCATCATTTTACGGAGCTCCGCGCCGACCTTCTCCAGAGGATGCTCGCTCTCAAGCCTGCGGGTCGCAAGGAACTTGACCTGTCTGCCTGCGTTAAACTCCTGAATAAATTCGCTGGCAAAGGTGCCGTCCTGGATCTCGCGCAGAACCTTCTTCATTTCCTTGCGGGTATCTTCGGTAATGAGGCGCCTGCCGGTGCGGTAATCTCCGTACTCGGCTGTATTCGAAATGCTGTAGCGCATCATGGCGAAGCCGCCGCTGTTAATGAGGTCGACAATGAGCTTCATTTCGTGGATGCACTCAAAATACGCCATTTCAGGCTCATAACCCGCTTCAACAAGAGTGTCGAAGCCTGCCTTCATGAGCTCCGTTACGCCGCCGCAAAGGACTGCCTGCTCACCGAAGAGATCGGTTTCGGTTTCTTCGCGGAAGCTGGTCTCAAGGATGCCGGCACGGCCGGCTCCGATACCGGAAGCATAAGCAAGAGCATAGTCCTTGGCCTTGCCGGTGTAATCCTGATATACCGCTATAAGGCTGGGGACACCTCTGCCTTCCTGATACTGGCTGCGGACGGTGTGTCCGGGTCCCTTGGGGGCAACCATTGCTACGTCTACATTGGCAGGAGGAGTGATAAGCTTATAATGAATATTGAAACCGTGAGCGAACATCAGCATATTGCCTTCGGTAAGATTGGGCGCGACTTCTGCGTAGTAGATATCCGCAGCCTTCTCGTCCGGAACGAGCATCATTACCATGTCGCCGGCCTTTGCGGCTTCGGGAACGGTCATTACCGTAAGACCCGCAGCCTCGGCCTTAGCCCAGCTTGATGAATCCTTGCGAAGTCCGACGACGACCTTAACGCCTGATTCCTTAAGGTTCAGCGCATGAGCGTGTCCCTGGCTGCCGTATCCGATAATGGCAACTGTCCTGTTTTTCAAAAGCTCCATGTTGCAGTCCGTATCATAGTATTTGCTGATCATAGTAAATATCTCCTTTTGAATTTTATAATAGGCTTAAAGCCGGATTAATCGTGTTATGACCTGTGGCTCTCCTTGTTCTCGCAGACCATGATCTTACTGCCGCGGTCGATCGCGGTAACGCCTGTGCGGCAAAGCTCAAGAATTTCGTATTTCCCGATGACATCCAGAAATCCATTAATTTTGCTGGGCTTTCCCGTCAGCTCGCAGACGATGCTCGACGGTGAAAAATCAACTATGCTGGCCTTATATATCTCGCAGATGTCGCGGATCGCGGCGCGCTGGCTTTCGTCGGCACCGACCTTGACAAGCAGAAGCTCCCGCAGGATCGCTTCATTCTCATCCTCAAGCTGGACAGCCTTGACCTCAACCATTTTTCTTGTTTGGAGAATTATCTGTTCGATAACTCTGTCGTCGCCCTGAGTGGTCACCGTAATTCGGGAAATCATCGGGTCGTTTGTTTCCGAAACTGTGAGAGAGTCAATGTTGTAGCCGCGCTTGCCGAACAGCATGGCTACACGCGTGAGTACGTTCGCATTATTTTCAACAAGAAGTGCGATGATGGCCTTTTTACCGTTCATGCTGGTTCCCCCCTCTAAACAAGAATCGCGGAGCGGACAGTTCCGCCGTTCGGTATCATCGGCAGGACCTTTTCATTGCGGTCGATGGGGCATACGATCCACGCGGGACCATCACATGCCATGGCTTCGTCTATCGCCTTTGCAAGCTCCTCTTTCGTCTCCGCCCTGAAGCCTTTTGCGCCGAAACCCTCGGCAACCTTAACATAATCCGTCTTGCGTTCCGGTTCTGTCGCGATAAAGTGCTTATCGTAAAAATCGTTCTGCCACTGATGTACCATGCCGAGGACCCTGTTGTCGAAGATTACCGTGATGACCTTGAGGTTATTAGAAACAGCGGTGCAGGCCTCGTTCATGTTCATGTGGAAGCTGCCGTCGCTCGTGATATGGAAGACCGTCGTGTTTTTCAGCCCGATGGCCGCCCCGATCGCTGCTCCGTAGCCGAAGCCCATCGTACCGAGGCCTCCCGACGTCAGAAAACCGCGTGGCTTAGTCTTCTTGCAGAACTGCGCCGCCCACATCTGGTGCTGGCCGACATCGGTGGCAATAACGGCGTCATCGCCGCATTTTTCGCCGATGACCTCCATAATCTCGACAGGACGTATTCCTTTTATATTCTTTCCGTTTACAAGATCGTATTCCTTCTTCCATCTTGCAACCATATCAAGCCATTCAGGACGTTCCTTTTCCTCAATGATAGGGATAAGATTTTGGAGTTCCATCTTCAGGTCTCCGATGATGGCGAGATCGACAAGTACGTTCTTGCGAATTTCGCTCTCGTCGATATCAAACTGCACTATTGTCGCATGAGGCGCAAAGTCGCGCAGGTTCAGCGCAACGCGGTCGGAAAAGCGCGTGCCCATCGCGAGCAGAAGGTCAGTCTCGTCGATCGCGTGGTTTGCGGTCATGCTTCCATGCATGCCCACCATGCCCATATCCAGATCGTCTCCAAAGCCGATGACTCCCGTACCCATAATAGTGTGGCAGGCAGGGATCCTCGCCTTTTTAACGAATGCGAGCAGTTCCTCGCTCGCTTCGCTGCTGATGACGCCGCCGCCGAAGCAGACTACGGGGCGTCTAGCTTTCGCAATAAGGTCCGCAACCTTCTGAAGCTCGCTCATCGGGGCGGACGGCGCCTTCGGCTCCTCCCATTTCGGAGCGGGGGTATAATCGAAAACCGCCGCCGTAATATCCTTGGGAATATCTACCAGCACAGGACCGCGCCTGCCGCTGCCTGCGATTTTGAACGCGTCGCGAATAGTGTCCGCAAGCCTTGTGATGTCGCGTACCGCGTAATTGTGCTTTGTTATGGGCTGAGTAATGCCGGTAATGAAGACCTCCTGAAAGCTGTCCTTGCCTATCAGCGGAGTGCCGACGTTTGCTGTAATCACTACCATTGGGATGCTGTCAAGGTAAGCCGTCGCGATGCCCGTAACCGTATTCGTCGCACCCGGGCCGCTTGTTACTATAACAACGCCCGTTTTGCCTGTTGCTCTTGCGTAACCATCCGCCGCGTGGGTAGCTCCCTGTTCGTGGGCGGTGAGATAAAGCTTAGCTCGGTCCTGTCTGTGATACAAAGCCTCGAAGATGTTCAGAGCAGCTCCTCCCGGGTATCCGAATATATCGGTGACTCCCTGCTCGATCAGAACCTCGATGATTATTTCTGCTCCCGTCAGTTTCAAATCACATTCCTCCTGTTATGATTCTTGCTGTTTACTAATCTAATACTTTAAATCGGAAATGCCGCTTGATAACAAAAAAACCCCTGTCTCTTTTACATAAAAATCAAGAGACAAAGGCTGAAACTCCTCTGCGGTACCACTCTTATTGCTCTTTTCACAGCGCTGCACCGCCTGAAAAGAACCGCTCTGCGACGTCTGTCAACGTCTGACGCTGTAACGGGCGTTTTACCGTTTTTGCTTACACAGACGGGCCTTGCCGTCCTTCTGCAAACTGCTCCGGGATGATTTTCGTCCGGAATCCGGCGCTGCCTTTCACCATAACGGCAGCTCGCTGGAGCTCGAGTTCTGAATTACTTGTTCCCATCAAAGCATTTGAGGATATTTTATTGTTTTCATGTTACATCACAAAAATGCCGCTTGTCAACTGTTTATTTTTCTAAAAAATTTTTGCCATGGCGGAATATTTATATTCATTATATGCACCTGCAGCATATATTTGACTATATGCACAACAAAACTAAAAAAGGAATGCGGCATATTTGGAAAATATCATAATAGTAAGGCTGAAACTGAAATTTTTTATATTTCCCCTCTTGACAAAAACGGAATTATCTTGTACGCTTTAGCACAACAAAGTGCAAATGCAATGACAGGGACAAAGCTTATCCCGATACATTCAGAGAGCCGTTGTATGGTGCGAAACGGTATGTAAAGGATCGGCGAACTCACCCTCGAGCAGTCATCTGAAAGCCTTAACGGCCGTAGGTGTGAACGGGTTTCCTCACCGTTACCAAAGAGGCGATATTTCGTTTGAGATGTCGAAAGCGGACAGTGTAACTGTCAATTGAAGTGGTACCGCGGAGTTTCAGCTTCGTCTTCTTAGGAAGACGGAGCTTTTTGTTTATCCCGGGAGAATATAAGGAGGAACTGATAAAATGAGAAAAATCAAGGTGTTCGACACCACCCTGCGCGACGGCGAGCAATCCCCCGGCTGCAGCATGAACCTTTCTGAAAAGCTGCAAATGGCACGTGCGCTTGACACGCTCGGTGTTGATATAATTGAAGCCGGCTTTGCAATCGCCTCTCCGGAAGACTTCAAGAGCGTTGAAGCTATAGCCCAGACTGTAAAGAACTGCAAGGTGGCCAGTCTCGCCCGCTGCACACAGGGAGACATCGACGCCGCATGGAACGCCGTGAAATGCGCGAAGTACCCGCGCATCCACGTCTTCATCGCAACCAGTGACATACACATGGAGTATAAGCTGAAAATGTCCCGCGAACAGGTTCTGGAGAGCATTGCAAAGCATGTGGCATACGCCAAGTCGTTTTGCGAGGATATCGAGTTCTCATGCGAGGATGCTTCGCGTTCCGAATGGGCTTTCCTCGTAAGATGCTGTGAAACGGCAATCGAGGCTGGCGCAACGGTGCTGAATATTCCCGATACCGTGGGTTATTCCACTCCGCAGGAAATGTTCGACCTAATCACCTATCTTCGCGAGAACACCAAAGGCATTGATAATGTGGACATTTCCGCCCATTGCCACGACGACCTCGGTATGGCTGTCGCAAACTCTCTGGCTTGCATCCGCGCCGGAGCTTCGCAGGTTGAATGCACGGTAAACGGCATCGGAGAGCGCGCCGGCAACGCCAGTCTTGAGGAAATCGCGATGGCGCTAAAGACCCGTCATGAATACTATCAGGCGGAAACAGGCGTCAACACCAAACAAATTTACAGAACAAGCAAGCTCCTTTCCTCTATCACCGGCGTTCCGGTCTCGCCAAGCAAGTCCATCGTCGGCGCGAATGCTTTTGCTCATGAAAGCGGTATCCACCAGCATGGAGTTATTGCCAATGCGCTTACCTATGAGATCATGAAGCCTGAGGATGTCGGAATTCCCCAGAATGCCATGGTTCTGGGAAAGCACAGCGGTAAGCATGCCCTGCGCGACCGCCTGAGCCAGCTCGGATATGAGGTAACGAAGGAACAGCTTGATGATATATTCGTTCGCTTCAAGGCGCTTGCCGACAAGAAAAAGAACCTTACAGACCATGACATCGAGGCGCTTGCGCTTGCTGACACGCACGCCGTTGCGGCAACCTACGAGCTTCTGAGCCACGTTGTCAGCACCGGCAAGGACATCACTAACCTTGCCTGCGTGAAAATCAAAAAGGGCGATGATGTCATTGAAGAAGTCGCAATCGGCTCAGGCCCCATCGACGCTTCCTTCAAGGCCGTCGACAAGATAACGGGGCTTAGCGTCACTCTTGAAAATTTCAGCCTGAACGCCGTTACGGACGGCGAGGACGCGATGGGCGAAGCGGTTGTGAAGCTTCGCCGCGGAAACGCGCTGGTTACGGGCTGCGGGCTTTCCACAGACGTCATCGAGTCGTCCATACGCGCGTATATCAACGGCATTAACAAGATTGTCGGCTCAAAATCATAATTTCCCCGAAAGGAGCAATAGCCATGGGAATGACAATGACACAGAAAATACTCGCCGCGCACGCGGGCTTAAAATCCGTCACGGCAGGGCAGCTCATAAAGGCGAAGCTCGATCTCGTTCTGGGCAACGATATTACGGCGCCCGTCGCAATCAACGAGTTTGAAAAGGCGGGCTTTAATAAGATAACAAACGGCGCAAGAATTACGCTCATAATGGATCATTTCGCGCCGAACAAGGACATCAAAGCGGCGGAAAGCTGCAAAAAGTGCCGAGATTTTGCAAAGCGCTTCGACCTCGAGCACTTCTATGACGTGGGCGAGATGGGCATTGAACACGCACTGATACCGGAAAAAGGGTTGATCGCCCCGGGCGAGGCTGCAATCGGCGCAGACAGCCACACCTGTACCTACGGCGCTCTGGGCGCATTCTCAACCGGCGTCGGCTCGACAGATATGGCGGCCGCTATGGCGACGGGCGAGACATGGTTTAAGGTACCAGCCGCAATTAAGGTAAATATCACGGGCAAAAAAGGAAAGTGGGTCAGCGGCAAGGACATTATCCTGCATCTGATCGGTATGATAGGAGTTGACGGCGCGCTGTATCAGTCGCTCGAATTTTCGGGCGAAGGTCTTAAAGATCTCATGATGAGCGACAGGCTCACAATATCCAATATGGCGATTGAAGCCGGCGCTAAGAACGGAATATTCTCTGTAGACGATATTACGCGCGAATATATGAAGGACCGCTGTGACCGCGATTGGACTGCATATGAGGCCGACCCCGATGCCGAATATACGCGCGTGATCGACCTTGACCTTTCGAAGATACCCTGCACGGTCGCATGGCCGCATCTTCCGGAAAAGACGCATCCCGCGACTGATGGCAAAGATATCGAGATCGACCAAGTGGTTATCGGCTCCTGTACGAACGGCAATATCGAAGACATGGCCGCAGCGGCACAGATACTAAGGGGCAGACATGTAAAAAGGGGTCTGCGCGCGATTGTGATACCCGCAACACCCAAGATTTATATGGAATGCATCGAACGCGGCTACACTAAAATTTTCATCGATGCGGGCTGTATCGTTTCGACTCCAACCTGCGGGCCATGTCTCGGCGGGCATATGGGTATCCTTGCCGCGGGCGAGAGGGCGGTCTCTACGACGAACCGCAATTTCGTCGGGCGCATGGGACATGTTGAAAGCGAGGTTTATCTCGCGTCCCCTGCGGTCGCGGCGGCAAGCGCAGTAACGGGACATATCAGTCATCCGAAGGAGGTAATGGGAGAATGAAAGCGCATGGAAGGGCCATTAAATACGGCGATCACGTTGATACGGACGTAATTATACCCGCCCGTTACCTCGCCACCCAGAACCATAAGGAACTCGCCTCGCACTGCATGGAGGACATCGACAAGTCCTTTGTCGGCAGAGTCAAAGAGGGCGATATAATGGTTGCCGGTGTAAACTTTGGATGCGGTTCCTCGCGTGAACACGCCCCGATTGCCATTAAGGCAAGCGGAATTTCCTGCGTAATCGCAAAGAGTTTTGCGCGGATATTCTACAGAAACGCGATTAATATCGGTCTTGCTATCCTTGAAAGCGAAAAAGCGAGTGAAAACATAAGTGAGGGCGACGAGGTTGACATTGATTTCGACACAGGTGTCATCACTAATGTGACAAAAAACGAAACCTATCAGGCACAGCCCTTTCCTGATTTCATAAAGGAAATGATAATCAAGGGCGGGCTTATGGCGTCGATTGCCGGAGGTGCGGAATGAAAAAAAATATTGCGATAATCCGCGGCGACGGGATCGGCCCCGAAATTATGGCGCAGGCCGTTGCGGTGCTTGACACGGTCGCGGAAAAATACGGGCATACATTTACATATATGGACGCGCCCATGGGCGGCGAAGCCATAGACAGGTTCGGCGATCCTCTGCCGAAGTCGAGCCTTGAGACCTGCCTTGCGTCCGACAGCGTGCTGCTCTCTGCGGTCGGCGGGCCGAAATGGGACAATATGCCGAAGGATCTGCGCCCCGAGCGCGGGCTTCTCCGTCTGCGCGCGGGACTGGGGCTCTATGCCAACCTCCGCCCCGCACGGCTTTTCGACGAGCTGCGCGATGCAAGCCCCCTTAAGTCCTCGATAATTGACAAGGGCGTCGATTTCGTCGTTGTACGTGAGCTTATCGGCGGAGCTTATTTCGGCGAACACAGTACGGAAAAACTTGACGGCGAATATTATGCGAAGGACATAATGGGCTACTCCGAACACGAAATCGAGCGCATCGCCCGAGTCGCCTTTGAGACCGCGCGCAAGCGCCGCAAAAAGGTCTGCTCCGTCGATAAGGCAAACGTGCTTGACAGCTCAAAGCTCTGGCGCAAGATCGTGACAAAAGTCGCCGAAAATTATCCGGATGTGATACTTTCGCATATGTATGTGGACAATTGCGCGATGCAGATTGTTCGTGACCCCTCGCAATTTGACGTTATCGTAACGGAAAACCTTTTCGGTGATATTCTTTCAGATGAAGCGAGTATGATAACAGGCTCAATAGGCATGATACCCTCCAGCAGCCTTGGCGACGGTACCCGAGGGCTATACGAGCCTATTCACGGCAGCGCTCCGGACATCGCGGGCACGGACAGCGCAAACCCTATCGGCATGATACTTTCCGCCGCGATGATGCTCCGCTATTCCTTCGATATGCCTGAGGAGGCGGACGCAGTTGAAAGCGCGGTCAATTCCATCCTGCAGGAGGGCTTCCGTACAGGCGATACGATGAGCGAGGGGAAGATGAGACTAGGCTGTATCGATACGGGCATGGCTATCTGCGAAAAAATCAAGTAATTTCAAGCACAGTCTGCGAATTTTATCACAATCAAATTTACTGTTGAAAAACACATTTGATGTGTTACAATAAGGGTTACAGTATTTTTTGTGAGGCGTTTGCGGCTATGAGATTTGCGACAAATGAATTTTCCGACATGACTGCGCATCTAAAATATGATGTTGTAGTGATTGGTGCGGGCATTGCGGGACTGTACACCGCTTTGCATATCGACGAGAAGCACTCCTGCTGCATCCTTACCAAGGAAGATGCCGAAGTCAGTAACTCCTGGCTTGCTCAGGGAGGAATCGCCGCCGCGATCTCGATCGATGACGCTCCTATTTATCATTTTGAGGATACTATGATTGCCGGAGCGGGGCTTTGCGACGAGAACGCTGTCCGCGTCCTCGTTTCGGAAGGCCCTTTCGATATACGCAGACTTGTGGAAATGCAGGTTCCCTTCGATCTTGACAGCGAGGGCGACCTCGATATAACTCGCGAGGGGGGGCACAGACGCAGAAGGATCGTTCACGCGGGCGGGGACGCCACAGGGCGCGAAACCGTCAAGGCGCTGGCGCACCTTGTTTCGTTGCGCCCGAACGTCACCTTTATGCCGCATAATTTCTGTGCCGATATTCTGACGGACGATAACGGTTCGGTCTCCGGCTGCGCAGTCTTAGATGGTACTGATACATTATATATTATAGATTCCCCAAACATTGTACTCGCGACGGGCGGCATCGGTCAGGTTTATAAAATCAGCACAAACCCCTCTGTCGCAACGGGAGATGGACTTGCTGCGGCGGTACGGGCCGGCGCAAACCTCAAGGATATGGAGTTTATCCAGTTCCACCCGACAGGGCTTTGGTCGGACAAGCCTGAAAACCGCGCGTTCCTCATTTCCGAGTCCATGCGCGGAGAGGGCGGGCTTCTCAAGAACTCTGAGGGTGTTCGCTTTATGGTGGGGCAGCACGAGCTTAACGAACTTGCCCCCCGCGATATTGTCGCAAGGGCAATAACCCGCGAGCTTATTAAAAGCGGCGAATCCCACGCATATATCGACATCACCTCGCAACCGCGTGAATATCTTGAGCATAGATTTCCCACAATATTTAACGAATGCCTTAGCCGAGGCATGGACATCAGCAAAGTGTGGATTCCTGTCTGCCCTGTTCAGCATTATCTTATCGGCGGCATCCAGACCGATCTTGACGCGAAAACCAAGGTCGAGGGGCTTTATGCCTGCGGCGAAGCTGCATCCACGGGCGTTCATGGCGCAAACAGGCTTGCCTCAAATTCGATGCTCGAGTGCCTTGTTTTCGGCAGGCGCGCCGCCGCGCATATCAACGAAAGGCTCGCGGAGATAGGCGAAGTAAAGCCGTCAGAAATGCCCAAGGACGAGAAGCGGCCCGCCGTTAAAAGAGATTTTTCAGCGCTGCGCGCCGAAATACAGCAGCTGATGAACGACAACGGAGGCGTACTGCGCAACGAAAAGGGCATGACTAAGGCTTTGGCTCGCATCTCCGAGATATCAGAAGATCTAAAAAACAGTTATTGGCCCGGCAGGGAGTATATCGAAACCCTGAATATTGCGGACCTTGCCGTCGTAATTCTGAAATCGGCGCTTGCGAGAAAAGAGAGCGTCGGCGCTCACTACAGGGAGGACTGACAATGTTTTATATAGGGCTTGACGAACTCCTTCTGTCCGCGCTTAAAGAGGATGTCGGCACCGGTGATATAACGACACTGAGCTGTATACCTGAGGAGAGCCGTTCCGAGGCTTATTTTCTTGCCAAGGAGGAAGGCATCATCTGCGGTATCGATATTGCTGCAAGAGTTTTTTATCTTGTAGATCAGAGAATTGCCCTCGTTCCAAAGATGAGGGACGGCGACCATGTTAAAACAGGCGATATTATTGCAGAGGTTGTTGGCCCCTCAAGAAGTATCCTCACAGGCGAGCGTACCGCCCTGAACCTGATGCAGCACCTTTCGGGCATCGCGACCGCGACCGCGAAGGCGGTGAGTGCCGTTTCGGGTACAAAGGCGAAGATATGCGACACAAGAAAGTCCACGCCAGGTCTGCGTGTGCTTGAAAAATACGCCGTACGCGTCGGGGGAGGGCACAACCACCGTTTTAATCTTTCCGACGGTGTGCTCATCAAAGACAACCACATCGCTGCGGCGGGCGGTATTGCGAACGCTGTCAAGGCGGCAAGGGAAGCCGTTCCCCATGTGATGAAGATCGAGGTCGAGACTGAGACGCTTGACGAGGTCAGGCAGGCGCTTGATGCGGGCTCCGATATCATTATGCTAGATAACATGGGTATTGAACTGATGACCGATGCTGTTAAGCTCGTCGGCGGAAAGGCCATTACCGAGGCTTCCGGCAACATGGGAGAAAGAGACCTTTCGGAAGTGGCGAAAACTGGTGTCGACTTCATTTCAATCGGAGCCTTGACACACAGCGTAAAGGCTTTAGACATCAGCATGAAGTTTAAAAAATAACTTAAATTTAATAATTTAGCCCGCAGAGACATTTTTTGTGTCCATGCGGGTATTTTTGTGCAAAAAAGTTTACAATTAAAACATTATTGTATTCTGTCGGGAGCCCCCCGTTCTGTCAGGAGAATTCTATGGACAGCTTCGTTCACTTTGAAAACGTCTGCAAGTATTACAGGACCGGCGAAACAGTAATCGCGGCTGCCGATCATGTGAGCTTCGATATCGAAAAGGGCGAGTTCTGCGTAATTGCCGGACCATCCGGAGCCGGCAAAACCACCGTTCTGAACATACTCGGCGGCATGGACTCCTGCGACGAGGGGATTATCCTCCTTGACGGACAGGAAATAAGCTCATATCCACCGAGAAAGCTCACTATGTACCGCCGCTACGACGTAGGCTTCGTTTTCCAGTTCTATAATTTGGTGCCGAACCTTACCGCGCTTGAAAACGTTGAGCTCGCAAACGAGATTTGCCATAATCCTTTGCCTGCTGCCGAAACTCTTGCCAAAGTGGGGCTCTCCGAACGGCTTAACAATTTTCCGGCGCAGCTCTCCGGCGGCGAACAGCAACGAGTTTCAATCGCCCGTGCGTTGGCAAAAAACCCTAAAATTCTCCTCTGCGACGAACCCACCGGCGCTCTGGACTATATGACCGGCAAACAGGTGCTAAAGCTGCTTCAGGACACCTGCCGGAATACCGGAAAAACGGTTATAGTCATCACTCACAATACAGCGATCACCGCGATGGCGGACAGGGTCATCCATATCAAAAATGGACGGGTCACAAAGGTCGAAATCAATAATAATCCCTTGCCCGTCGAAAGGATCGAGTGGTAAATGCGAAGAACGTACGGAAAGAACTTCCTTCGGACAGTAAAAGATACGTTTGGGCGTTTTGCGGCCATTTTTGCGATCGTAACACTCGGAGTGGGTTTCCTTGCAGGGCTTTTGTCCTCAACCCCGGATATACGCTATTCCTTCGACAAGTATTTTGACAAAAATTCCATGTACGATATACGTGTTATGGGAGACCTTGGACTAACTGACAAAGATATCTCAGCCTTGCGCTCTCTTAACGGCGTCGGAACCGTCCAGGCAGGTTATGTTGCAGACGTTGTTCTGGTTTCCGGAAAGGATGTCGATTATACCGCTCGGCTGCACAGCCTCAATCAGAGCAACACAATGCTGAACCGTCCAGAGCTTACCTCCGGACGCCTAGCCGAAGAACCCAACGAGTGTGTCATCGTAAATGTGCCGCTGAGCGGGAAATCAAAGCTTAAGATAGGAGATAAACTTCTTGTATCCTTAAACGATAAGAATTCTGATAAACTGCTTAGCTCAACAGAGTATAAGGTCGTGGGGTTTGCAGACTACTGCCCCTACTTTTCAGCTGAAAAGGAATACACAAACATCGGCAGCGGAACAATCGACGTTTTCCTGCTCGTTCCCGAAGAGAGCTTTAAAACTGATTTTTACACAGATGTCTATATTACAGTTCAGGACGCGGGCGAGCTTACCAGCCTTACCGAAGAATATCGGGCGGCGGTTAAGAATATTGCGGACAGGATTAGCGCCCTTTCCGCGGAACGGGGAAGGATACGCTACAACGAAGTCGTAAACGAAGCGAATAAGAAGCTAAGCGATGCAAAAGCCGAATATATCGACGCTGAAGCCGAAACCCGAAAAAAGCTCCTGAGCGCGGCGCAAAAGCTGGCGGACAGTCAGGAGAAAATATGGAACGGCGAGTTAAGGCTTGCGGAAGCTAAAGAGCAGATCGATAAAAATGAAAAATTGCTGGCTGAATATGAAACTGCGCTGGAAAGTAAAGAAAAAGACCTGAAGGCGCAGCTTGCCGAGGCGGAGTTGAGGATCAAGGACGCACAAAACGAAATTGAGCATAACCGTAAAATGACGGAAAGCACCCTTGCGGAAGCCGAAAGCGAGCTGAAAGCATACGGACTCTCCAAGACACAGCAGTCGGCTTTCGACGAGATACGGAAGCTGCCGCTCACTTATCCTTCGGCGGCAGATGATTTTGAGGCACTTCAGAACAAATCCGGCAGGCTGAAAGATATTGAGTCAAGGCTCGGCGAGATCGCCGCGATGAATTATGCGGAGCAGGTCAAGCATGCCGGAGAGGCGGCGGGGCTATCTTCGGAAAAATACGCTTTGCAGGCTGATATCGAGAAGATAACTTCCGGTGACGCATACAATGCTTTTCTTAAAGGCTCGGCTCGTTTAGCAATGGCCGGCGCAGCTGATCAACAGCTGCCAGTACTTGCTTTAAAGCTCGGATGCATCGACTCGGCATCAGCTAGTCTTGATAAAGCCCAGGCGGAGCTTGACGCGCAGAGTGCTGAGCTTGCGTTAAAAAAATCGAGCGCCGAGAAAGAGCTCTCCGACGCACGCAGAAAAATTGAAGCGGAAAAATCGGAGCTCGAGACGGCAAAAGAAAAATACGACGCAGGGCTTAAAACGCTGAACAACGCAAAGATTAAGCTCGCGGAAAACCGTCAGAAGTACAATGACGCAAAGGCTGAGGTCGATAGCGCTCTGGCCGATGGAAGCAAAAAAATCATGGACGCGGAAGACCGGATATCCGGTATCGAGACTCCTAGCTGGCACGTTTTAACGCGCGAAAACAGCATCAGTTATGCCTCGATCTCGGCAAATATCGAAAAAGTAAACGCAATTGCGAAGGTTTTCCCGTTTTTCTTTTTCCTTGTTGCCGCTCTCGTCGCGCTTACCACGATGACGCGCATGGTCGAGGACGAAAGGCTATTGATCGGCACAATGAAAGCGCTGGGTTACAGCCGCAACGCTATCATGGGCAAATACATCCTTTACGCGCTCACTGCATCGGTTCTGGGGAGCATCGTCGGCGTTGTTATAGGATTGCGTCTCTTCCCGTTTGTTATCTGGAACGCCTATACGATGATGTATGAACTGCCAAGGTTCTATTATCCGGTCAACTGGCTATTTGTTTTTACGACAAGCGGGGCCGCAATAATCTGTACGCTTCTGGCAACAATTAACGCCTGCCGCGCAACTCTGAAGGAGAAACCCGCCCAGCTCATGCTCGTCAAGTCTCCCGAGCCCGGAAAACGCGTCCTGCTCGAGCGCATAACTCCGATATGGAAGCGCATGAAGTTCACGCACAAGGTGACCGCAAGAAATATTTTCAGGTATAAAAAGAGGTTCCTAATGACGACGGTCGGCGTAACGGGCTGTACGGCGCTTCTGGTGGCAGGCTTCGGACTGCGCGATTCCTTCTCAGATATTGCCGACAGGCAGTTCGGCGTACTCCACAGCTATGACATCATGGCGCCGTTTGAATATGAACCCGGCCTCGTAAATTCCAAGCTTCAGTCAATTCTGAGCAGCGGGGACGATATTGACGGCAGCACATCCGTAAGCTATGAGGCTATGCGAATCTCAAACGGCGGGAGATCTCTGGAAGTCTATACCTTTATTCCTGAAAAAGCCTCTGGTCTTGAAGGCTTTGTAAGCTTCCGTGAAAGAGAAACAGGGGACGCTGTGGCCTTTGAGGAGGGCAGTGTCGTCATTACCGAGAAAGCAAGCGAGGTTTTGAAAGTAAAAACCGGCGACAAGCTGACCCTGACTTCGAAGGACGGAAACACCGGTGCCTTCATAATAAGCGGCATCTGCGAAAACTATCTGCGGAACTATATTTTTATGTCGGGAGGCACCTATCAGAAAATCATGGGCCGCAGTGCCCGGCAGAACCTGCTGCTGATACGCCTGAGTGAAAAAGGACTCGCTTCAAAAACGGATATCGGAAAAAAACTTCTTGCGACAGGCGCTCTTAACGGCCTCAGCTATACCTCAAACACTAAAGACGCCTTCTCTCAGGCACTAAAAAAGATCGATACCATCGTATATGTCGTTATCCTTAGCGCCGGCGCTCTGGCCTTCGTCGTGCTATATAATCTTACGAACATCAACATTTCCGAACGCGTCAAGGAGATCGCTACGATCAAAGTTCTGGGCTTCACAGACCGCGAGGTCAACGCCTATATAAACCGAGAGTCGAACATTCTGTCCCTGCTCGGAACCGTCTTCGGACTAGTGCTTGGAATCTTCCTGCACCGGTATATCGTTGACAGTGCGGAGATGACAAGCATGATGTTCGGGCGCAACGTCAAGGCGATGAGCTTTGTTTACTCGGCCGCTCTTACGATGATGTTCAGTTTTCTGGTGGATCTTATTATGCGCAGAAAGCTATACAGAATCAGCATGGTCGAGAGCATAAAGGCTCCGGAATAAAGCTTTTGGGACATAATAAGGGAACGGGCGCAAGCCCGTTCCCTTATTATGTCCTGTGTTATATTTCAGTCAGCGTCGGAAATCAATCCGTAACCGCCGTTATTGCGGCGATAGACGATCGCAAAGGCATTGCCCTCAGATTGGTTTTTAAAAGCAAAGAATTCGTGTTCAAGAAGATTCATCTGCAGAATCGCTTCCTCAGCGGTCATTGGCTTAATCGGAAAACGCTTTGAACGAATGATCTCGAAATCCTTTTCCTCTTCCTCTTCCTCAGGAAGATTGTTCTCGACAGGCTCCTTCTCAAACGCGCCCTCGCGCAGGCGTTTTTCCAGACGGGTTTTGTTTTTTCTGATTTGTCTCTCAATGGAGGCGCAGGCCGAGTCGATGGAAGCGCGCATATCACCTGTCAGCTCGCTGACGCGATAGAACATACCGTTGTTCTCGATTGTGATCTCTGCTCTGTATCTGCCCCTTTCGGAGCTGAACGTAATAAAGGCTTTCGAATCTCCACGGAAGAAGCGATCAATCTTGCCGACCTTGCGCTCGGCATATTCTTTGATCTCGTCAGATACTTTAATCTTCTTTTCTGTAAACGTAAATTTCATACTGTACAACTCCTTCTTGTGGCGCAATGCCCTCGTTATCAGAGGAGCCGTTCCGGGGGGAGCCGAAACTACCCCTCCTGTGTATTAATTATACCACAATATCAGCAGAACACAATCGTAATTATAGCTAAATTACATATTTCCGTATAGTGGAGCTATCAAAATAGGGCACCTTAAATGCGGTGGATAATAACGTTATTATTTAAAACTCACTAATATAGTGGCCTTTTGAGAGATCATATGGCTTGCGGAGCTGTGAATAAGCACAGAATACTCCGCTGAAAATTATCATCGTATAGAAATTTATAAACCTTGACAGCAGCATCGCGGGCAGCGCCGCTTTTGCGAAGAGCGGCCCAAACATAATAACGAAGCCGCCTTCCGCCGCACCCATCGAACCCGGAAGCGGGAACAGGTTGAGCGCAACATACAAAACCGCGCTGATTGCGACGAGATCGAAAAACGAAGCTCCCGAAAGCCCGAAGGCTTTGTATACAAAATAAGGGACAAAATGATAAAGCAGAAAATGCGCCGCCGTTGCAAGCATGATAAGAGTAAAGCGCTTGCCGTTCGCCTTTATTAGCTGGACTCCGTCTTTGAACTCTTTAAGGTAATTATCAACGCCTGTCTGTACTTTTTCACGATTTTTTATGATTTTTATTTTGCATAAAAAGTTCAGAGAACTGTTCAGTATCCTATGGAGCAGGTTTTCGGAGAACATTGTCCCGAAAAGGATAAGCAGTATAAGCAGATTCAGGCTCAGCCCGAGGAAAAACAGAACAATTAGAGTACGGCTGACGCCCATTATATACTTTAGCTTTGAAAAGAATGTCAGAAGCCCCAGCACAACGATGACGATCTGATAGGCCATATTTGTTATAAACAAAACCAGAGTTGCCTTTGACGGGCTCATTTTGTCTCGGCACATATAATAAAACTGCATCGGCTGTCCGCCGACCGCTGACGGAGTGACGCCGCTGTAAAAAAAGCTGACAAAAGAATACTGCATCATCTCCCACAGCGAGAGCTTAAGCTGCTGGCACTCCGCGGAAAGCCCAATGACTATGCCCTGAAACAAAAAGAAGCCAAGCATGGATAATATTCCGGCATATACATACGGCATCTTTACTGCTCTGAGAAGGTTCCATATCTCGTCTATCGAGGTATCCTTGAAAATGACATAAAAGGTGACCGCCATGAGAACGATCAGAAACACACCACTTAGAATATATTTTTTTGCGCCGCTCTTTTTTTTCTCTGAGGCTTCATCTGCCTCCTGCACAGGTTCCGCGGCAAAATGCCCCCTGTTTATATTTTTCCCCATAAACACAGTATCCTTTTTATATTCGGTATGTAGCTTTAGTTTTACCGGTTTTTATAATCCTGTCCCAAGAAAGAGCTGGAACTTTTTATACTTTTGGGCAATTGGCCATAATGTGTTATTATATATAGCAATAATGAATAATTCAAGCAAAGAATCATTAAAACACTTTTAAATATCTGCAAGAGGCAGACGGACAAAAAAACAGCGGCCATTAAGGCCGCCATTTTCGGGGGAGGAGAATATGGAGGAGAGTTATATATGGAGAGGGAAAAATCAGAGAATAAATCCAAGACGCTCCAAGGTGTTCAAAACAAGGTGCCGTCCCGCGTCTACGCCGTCAATGATGCGTCTTGCACGGACGCTGTCACCGATGTTCAGAAGTTCGGTGTACGTTCCCTCAAAATCCTTCTGGATTGACTCCCATACGGGAGCATAGGCTCTCATGCCAAGACATACAAAGCCGTAATCGAAGGTGAGCTCTTCCGCAGCATCATCGTGCTTGACGGTAAATGAATGAGGCTTTACGATGCAGAGAGCGGTATTTGTCATCTGCCTGACGCTATGCTTTGTCATAATTTCCTTCATCGCAGAGCTTGTGGATGCATCCAGATCTCTGCCGATTGCCGGGAGCATTTCAACTATCGATACTTCCGCTCCTCTGGGAGCGAAGAATTCCATAACGTCCAGACCTACCGCGCCGCCTCCTACGATGACAACCTTCTTTCCGGTAAGGTCGTCGGCATAGCTGTCCAGACGGTTAATAAAGTCGATTATCGAATAAACGCCGGAGCCTTCCTTGCCGAGGTTTTCGTGCAGGCCTTCGATAGGCGGAAGGAGCGGGACGGAGCCGGTCGCGTTCACCACTAAATCGGGCTTATACGCTTTGATAATATCAGAATTTGCTTCCACGCCGGTTTTGATCGTGAGGTTATTAAGCTTTGAGGCGCGGTGCTTAAGATAGGCCGGAAAATCTCCAAGGCGCTTTTTAGCTGGGATCTTTGAAATCTCGACGGAAAGACCGCCCACATGATCGTTTTTTTCCAGCAAGGTGACGTTGCAGCCGACTTCCGCAGCCGTACACGCAGCTTCAAGACCGGCGGTCCCGCCTCCCACGACGACAACACTGCAGGGTTTAACGACTCTCCGCTTCTTGTAGTCCTCGCCTTCAACGACTCCGGGGTTTATAGCGCAGCGGAGCGGCTTGTTGCCACCTATCCGGTTCGCAACACAGCCCGTATTGCAGGAAATGCACTTTCTGATATCGCGGACGTCGCCGTATCTAGCCTTATTTGCCCAGTCAGGGTCGGCGATTAGTCCGCGACCGAGACCGATGAGATCGGCGTCGCCTCTTGCGATAATATCCTCCGCTATCTGCGGATTGCGGATGTTGCCCATCGTGATTGTGGGTTTTCCAAACTTGTCCCTTACCGCCTTTGCCATGTAGGAGCGCCAGCCGTCTTCAAGATAAGGGACGTCGATCTGGTATTGGATGGACTGATTCAGAGCGGCGGAGACATCAAAAATATCAACGCCGTCGTTAAGGTATTCAAGGTATTCAAGACAATCCTCAAGGGTGTTGCCTCCCACGACGAGCTCGTCCGCTGAAAGCCTGAGAGAAATCGGCACCTGAGCGCCGACAGCTTTTCTGACCTCGTCGATGATCATCCTGCAGAAACGCGCTCTGTTTTCAGCGCTGCCGCCGAATTCATCCGTTCTATCGTTCATCGACGGTGAAAGAAATTGACTGATAAGATAAGAATGACCCGCATGTATCTCAATAAGATCAAATCCGGCGTTCAAAGCGCGTTTTGCCGCGTTGCCGTAGTCCTTCGCGATACTGACAAGCTCTTCTTTCGTAAGCGGACGGGGCTTCTCACCGCCGGGCTTTGAGGGCAGAGTTGAAGCGGAGACGGGCTGCATTCCAGTCCTTGAGGACATAGCTGAAGCTCCCGCGTGGTTTATCTGAACACCCACATATGCGCCGTGCCTATGGCAGACTTCCGTGAGTTTAAAGAGCCTTGGGATAAAAGCATCTTTATCGATGCGCAGCTGAGTGGTTCCGTTTGACCCTTCGGGATACTTGATGCAGACGTTTTCGACTATTATAAGCCCAGTGCCTCCTCTGGCACGAAGTTCGTAATATTTTATATGCTCATCGCTTATCTCGCCGTCGTTCCCTGCAAAATCACTTCCCATCGGCATCATAACGACGCGGTTGGGTATCGTGAGGCCTCTGACTTTCAGGGGCGAAAACAGGTGATTGAAATTATTTATCATTTTCTCAACCCCGGTTATATCCTTCATGTTATAATATTATATACTTTATACTTCAATTCATTATATAGCCGTAAAAACCGGAATTCCAATTAGTCTTACCTGTAGTTTCACAGCCCACCTATAGGGTCTGCCTATGGATTAATGATGTTAAAAAAATTAATATAAAGACTTTCCGAAACTGCAACATATTTCCCGTTTATTTTACATAGTTTTCTGTTATAATGTATCAAAAGATAGCGAACACCCGATTAGGAGGAATACATATGGAATACACCGTCCGTCCGATGGAAAAAGACGACTGGAGCGCAGTCGTAGAGATCTTTTATCAGGGAATACAGACCAATAACGCAACTTTCAGCACTTCATGCCCCTCATACGAGGAATGGGACGCGGAGCATATAGAGGAATGCCGCCTGGTTGCGGAGTTTGACGGCGATGTTGTTGGCTGGACGGCTCTCAGCCCCTATTCAAGCAGGGAGTGCTATAAGGGCGTCGCATCTCTGAGCATTTATATCGATATGAACCATAGAGGCAAGGGAGTAGGCGAGCTTCTCCTCAAAGCTCTAATCAAGGAATCCGAGGAAGCCGGCTACTGGACTCTGCAATCCAGCATATTTCAAACAAATGCGGCGAGCCTCAGGCTGCACGAAAAATGCGGCTTCCGCGTAATCGGCTACAGGGAGCGCATCGCAAAGGATCGCTTTGGAGTCTGGCGCAATACCGTTATGATGGAGCGACGAATCACAAGTGATATCGCAGGCGGCTGCGACTGCGAGCTAATAAAGGCCGTGGAAAGGGAAGCCGTCTTGGTATAGCTGTGCGTAAAAAGGGATACCGCATATGCGGTATCCCTTTTTACGTTTTTCGACAATTTATACATATACTCTGCGTCGGGAGGATGATGGTATGCCGAGCTCGTCTCGGTATTTTGCGACTGTTCGGCGGCTGACGGAAATACCCATGCTTTTCAGCGTATCAACGATGGCTTCGTCGCTCAAAGGTGAAAGCTTGTCCTCGCCGCTTATGATGGACTGGATGCTGCTTTCAATCGAATTCTTTGTTATCAGCGGGTGGGCTTCGACGGAGGATTTCGGGAAGAAATAGTCCGTTGGGAACATTCCCCAGTCGCACTCAATGTATTTGTCCTTAAGCGCGCGGCTTACGGTTGATTCGCTTCTGCCGATTTGCTCTGCCATTTCCTTGCGGCTGTATGGGAGCAGAAATTCCGGCCCATCCTCGAAAAAGTCTCTCTGGCTCTTCAAAAGCTGTGCGGCGCAGGCCATAAGCGTATCACAGCGCTGCCGGATGCTGTCCTTAAGCCACTGGGCTTTTTTCATATTTTCCCCAAGGAAGGCGCGGACTGTTTCGTTGTCCGTTTCTTTAAAAATTTTAGAATAAGTATCATCGATTATAATGCTGTCCGCGCTGAGCTGGTTAAGCTCGACAGAGAAAGCTTTGTCCTTTTTGAAAATTCGTATATCAGGCGCGATGTATCCGCTTTCCCTGTGTGTCGCCTCCATCATAAGAGGCTTCGGGTTCAGCGTCCTTATAAGCTGCTGGGCATTCACGACCCTATGCAGAGGTATGCCGGTTTTCTTTGTGATCTGCGGTAACTGGTTCTTGCTCAGGAGATCGAGGTGATCCTGCGCGATCTTCCACGCGTCGCTGTCCCGCAGGCCCTTACGCTCGAGCTGGAGCAGGATGCATTCTCTCGGGTTAAACGCGCCGACGCCCGCAGGTTCGAGGGATTGGAGAAGATCAATAGCAATTTTAAGGTTGCCGAGAGAGATATTCGAGGCCTGGACCAGCCGTTCGACATCATCATAATAGAGGTAGCCGTTCTCGTCGAGAAGATATATGAGGGCATAGCCGATGTGTTCTATCTCTGGGGGCGGCTTGAGCATAGCGAGCTGGATTCGAAGGTTCACTATCGGGGATGTGTTATCGTCTGCAATTATATCGGCAAGCGCCGCTTCATCGTTCTCTCCAGATGATACATAATGTGAGTTGCGGCGGCATTTTTCGGCATAATCGATGCTGTCGAATGTGATGACAGGGTTTTCCTCCAGCTCTTTCATCAGATAGTCATAAAGCTCGGTGGACGGCATCTGCAATACTCGCAGGGACTGCATCATACGGGGAGAAAGAATTTGCACCTGCTCCTGCTCTTGCGTCTGATGAGCGCCGAAACCGTTTTCCATAAGCATTACCTCCTGTCCGACGAAATATAACAGCCTGTCAAAAGCAACAAACTTTCCGGCTTTTATCACAAAATTATAGCATACAAGCTCAATTTTATCAAGAAGACACTTTTGATCATATGTAAAAAGAAGTATAACGCCGCCGCAATCCGTTTATGAACGCGGCGGCTTAATTCTTATGCATTTTTCTTTCTGACAAGGTCGGTTTTTATGTATTTCCGAAGAAGCTTATATACGGCGAGAGAGACGAGCGTGCCGACGAGCATCCCCGCAAACACGTCGCTGGGATAGTGTACGCCAACGTAACAACGGGAAACCGCGATGAGCACGGCAGGGATATAAGCTAAGGCGCCTTTCTGTCCGAAGGCAAGCGTCAAAGCAATCGCAGCCGCAAAGCTGGAATTCGCGTGGCCGGAAGGAAAAGAATATGACGACAGGGGCGCTACAAGAGTAGTAAGACCCTCAATGGTATCATAAGGTCTGGCTCTGCAAACGAGAAACTTGATTAACAGATCGTTTATAATATAAGCTGAGAGCAGGCAGATCAGTAAATCGAAGCCGCCTCGTCTCGTTTTTCTAAATATCAGCAGGATGACCCCTGTGAGTATCCAAACGAGCCCATTGTTTCCGATTTTTGAGAATAACACCAAAAGCGAGGTAAGAAAGGGCGTACGGAGAAAGTCCTGTATGTACAGCAGCGCACTCGCGTCAAAGTTTTGTATGGCCTCGATCATGGCTTAAGCTCCACAATCTCGTTTTCCTCCATTACGGTCTTATGCTCGTGATAGACCCTCTTGCAGGCGGGTATGAAGCCGCGTACGTTCGTAAGAGGGTAGACCCATGTGTGAGGGCCGATATGCGTTCCGGGCTGCGGTACCGAATTTGCGCCGAGCCGCGAACTATCTCCCAGGATACAGCCGAAGAAGCTGTCGCCCAGATCGATTTTTTCACCGCCGACCTTTAGTGTGGCATTTGTCTGGTTAAATTTGCGGTTTGCTGTGATAACGCCGCTGCCGATACGCGCTGAAGCTCCCAGAACGCTGTCTCCGGCAAAAACCAGCGACGCGATCTTTGAACCGCCGAACATGACACAGTGCTTGACCTCGCTGCCGTGACCGACGCTGCAGCCGTCCGATATAATTGTGTTCGGGCGGATGAGCGCGCCGGGCAGCAGCTCGCAGTTTTTTCCGATATAGACAGGGCCGATTATCGTGACATCGTTATAAATGACGGTTCCTTCGCCGATGTAATAGTTACCGTGAAGGTTCGGCGCGTCGCCGCGGACTTCGCCGTGGTTTTCCTTTACATCGGGCTTCACAAGGAGTTCGTTCAAGTATGTTTTCGCTTTTTGAAGAATCTCGTATGTCTCCGTGACATCTTCAAAGAAGTCAGTGAAGGGGAATCTATCAAGCTTTAAAAAATAATAATCAATTTTAGTTGACATAGCTGTTCACCTTTCTAAGCCGTAGGGGCTTTGGCTTTTCTCCTATGCAGATAATATCTACATATTTTATATCTAATATTTATATTTTCCGCCGCCGAGAAACTCCGTGAGCAGCGAATCCGGCAGCAGAAGCTTCGGGTCGATGGTTTCAAACAGGTCAAAGGCCGGAGCTATGGAGCGCAGTTCGTCGCAACGTTCGCAGCTTTCAGGAATATTTGCGAAAAGCTTTTGCGCGACCGATTTCATGACACAGACCTCATAGGGGAAGGACGAATCAAATTTCCAATCCGCCTTATCCTTAAACGGACTGATATTATGCTTCTCACCGCGGCGGACGTTTGCCCAGATGCTGAGGGTATATTCGGGTGAAGCGCCTCTGAACAGCTTGTCGCGCACAACGCGCCGCACAAGCCTCATCCATGTCCCCTTGAAGCAAACCGCGCCGCCTGCTTCCACGTTTGAGCGCGCGCTGATATAGAGCTTAAGCGCCTCTGGATTCGCTTGCGTCAGTTCGTCGTTCAAGGCATGGATGCCCTCCGCGATTACGATGTCGTTTTTACCGAGCTTTATCCTGTCAGACGGTACGGCGGCTCTTCTTTGCTCGGCAAAGATATATTTCGGAACCTCGATCGCTTCGCCGCGGGCAAGGCGATGGAAGTGCTCCGTCAAAAGCTCCATATCCACACACTTTGGGGACTCCAGATCGAGCTCCCCGTCCTTCGTCTTTGGGGAATTATCATCGACGGTGCGGAAGTAACTGTCCATCGCGAGCGCGCGGGTCTTGATCCCGCGGCGGAGCAGCTCCTCCTCCAGCTTTTTCGATGTCGTGGTCTTTCCGCTGCCGGAAGGGCCTGACATGAGAACGACGGGGCTTATCTCACGGTGCTTTTCTATGAGATCCGCCGCGTGGCGGATTTTAGCGTCATACTCCGCGTCGCATTCGCGGATGAAGGCTGCGGGGTCCTGCTTCGCTCTTTTGTTAATTTCATCCAGAATAAATGCCATTGAATGGACCTCCTATAAATTTTATTGAGACTCAGTATATTATAAATATATTAAATGTGGCTAAAAAATCGATTTACGACATAAGTTCTATAATTTTTCGCTTATCTGCAATGACCTTTTCAATACTATCAATATACTCGGCGGGATATTTGGGATCAAATATGCGCTCGATTCGGCCGGAGCCGAGACAAAGCTTCGTCGAGGCGCCGCCCCCCATGGAAATTATGGAGCAAAGCTCTTCCATTATACATATGTTATAGATATTCTCAGTGTGAGAGCGCTGCCATCCGATGTTTTCGAAGCCACCTGACATATACTTCTGGCGATATAGGTAATATGGCTTATATCCCGCCTTAAAGAGCGCGCTGTTCGCGTGATCTATCATACTGCCGACATCCTCCGCCGAGGGGCGCGGGGTGTTGCCCAGCATAATGCCAGAACCCTTTTTGAGTGCGAGCGTATGAACCGTAATATTCTCGGGATAAAGCGCAAGAACGGTGTCCAGCGTCTTCCCGAAGGTTTCAGGCGTGTCTAGCGGAAGGCCTGCGATAAGGTCCATATTTATTTCAAAGCCGCCGACATCGGAGACTATTTTCAGCGCGTTCAGCACATCCTGAGCGGTATGCTTTCTGCCGATCGCCTCAAGCACCGCGTCTTCCATAGTCTGCGGATTGACGCTGACGCGCGTTACTCCGTGGATCTTCAGAGTCTCCAGCTTTTCCTTTGTTATCGTGTCCGGTCTGCCGGCTTCGACAGTGTATTCTCGAACGGAAGCAAGATCGAAGGCGGTCTCCAATTTCGAGCATAGTTCATGGAGTTCCTGTGCAGAAAGCGTCGTCGGTGTTCCGCCGCCCATATAGACAGAGATGGGACGCAGGGAAAGGCTTTTCACGACCTCTGCCGTCGCGTCGATCTCTCGGTAAAGCGCTTCAAGATAAGCAGGTATCAGTTTCATGCTCTTCTGCACAGACTGACTCACAAAACTGCAATATGAGCAGCGTGTCGGACAGAACGGTATTCCGATATAAAGGCAGATATCTCTGGAATCAAGGGTGCGCGCGCAGTCCAGCCCGGCGTGTGCCGTATACAGGCAGAGCAAAGCGCGCTCGCGGCTTACGTCGTTATCACGCATAAATTTAGAAAGCGCTGCCCTGTCTCCCATTCCGGCTTCAAGAAGATTGGAAAGGAGCTTGCCGGGGCGTATCCCCGTAAGAGCACCCCAGACAGGCTTTGGTCTGCCTGATTTCAGCGCAGCTCGATAAAAAGAAAACTTAATTATCCTTTGAAGATACTTGGCCTTCGAAAGTTCGTCCGTTATCTTTGATTTTTGGACCGATGCTCTGCCGCGGAACTCGGATCCGTTCAGAAATAAGCGGCAGACGGCCGTGTACTTCAAGGCGCCCTCATTGAGGCAAAGCTCCGCCCTGTCCCCTTCCGGCTTGCCCTGCGGATATTCGGGGCGCTCATCTGGGAACAAGGTAAGCAGCATCTGCTCAGCCGCATAGCGGTAATCGTGTCCGAATAAAAACAACTTCATATTATATTAAAATACCTTTTCTTTGCGCCTCAGTCAAGGCATAAAAGATGAACACGAGATAAAAGGTCAATATTCCCCGTCAAGTTGCATATATATTTCTTTTATACTGCGAAAATCACTTAAGACCAGAAAAGTACGATTTACATAATATTATAACCGAGTTATTATGGTTGTTTTACTGTCTAAACACCTTGATTAATGTTATAATTAGTGTTAATATACAAAAAATTGACGTATTTTAAAACAGGTAATTTTATAGGTTGGGAAGGAAATTTAATTTGAAAACCAAGAAAACATTCAGAGGTGCCACTGCGGTAGTAATGTCCGTCGCTTTTGCTCTGGTGCTTTTTGTTCCCTATGTTTTCATTGTTTGTCGAGCCCATGAGAAAAACGCAGAACAGGAGCTTGTCTTTTTAACCGGACGTTTTTCTGATGTTACCGGAATGGGAAGACAGCATTTCCTTAACGGCCTTATGGAGATGGCAGAACGCGCTGACGATGCGGGAAAAATGCTTTCGGTCATCAGCGATGACAACGAAAGCGCCAGGAGTATTTTTTCATCCATCAATTTTAATGCCGATACGGATGCTTTCCTTGTCTATAGCGGCGAAGGGACCCTGTTATACGGGAGCAGCGAATATGCATCGCTTTTCCTCGGTACGGCCAGAGAAGCGCAGGCTTCGGGAAAAAGTGCCGTTTCGAATTTCATTGAATGCTCCGACGGGATCGAACGGCTCGGCCTGGCCTCTCCTTTTAGGGCGCAGGATGGCAGTACGCAGACCTCCGTCCTGCTTTTCAACCGGCAATCGCTTGAGTCCGCGCTTGATAATCTGAATCTGAGCGAAGCTGGAGTACTCGGCATAATAGACGAAAACGGCGCACCGGTGCTGTGCCAACCGGACAGAGCATGGTTCAGGAGCGGCAGATTCTCCATAGGCGAGACCGGCGATTTAAAAGATAAGCTGCTGACGCTTACCCGAGTTGAAGACGGGAAGGAGTTTACAGCATATGCAAAGCCTCTGGGAATAAACAACTGGTTGCTGCTCTATGGGCTGCCTAAAGAAGAAATAGGTCTAAAATCGGGCGCCGATTTTGAAATAATCTATATACACGGCGGGACAGCGATTCTTCTGCTGATAGCGATGATCGGAACATGCGTTTACCGTGCCGATTTGGGGTCACGGCGCCTTGAACTATATAAAAAGAAGTTTCGCATTGCGACGAGACAGTCGGCAAGAGCGGCTTATGAATATGACAGGCGACCGGACAGGCTTGTTTTAATCAGCGAATCTGAACACGTTAAGCTCCCGAAACCTTATATTTCTCTTATGGAACTCGGAGATTATGTACATCCGGCAGACCGGCCCATATACTATCAGTCGGTCGTCGAGCTGCGCAGCCTAGGAACTACGTCAGTCACGCTGCGTCTTTTCAACTTTTGCGGACGTGAAGTATACAGATGGTATCATGTGACCGGAACGAGGCTGACTGACAGGGGAGAGGGCAAGGCGCTGACTATCGGAACGGTCGAGGACATCGACGAGCAGGAGAACGAACGCCAAATATTGCTTGAGAAAGCGACGACGGACAGCCTGACCGGACTCTGGAACCGTTTGGAGACGGAAAAAGAGGTTAACAAGCATCTTCTAAAGCTTGGAGCAAACGAGCACTCCGCTTTTGCGCTGCTCGATCTGGATGATTTCAAGGAAATCAACGATAAATACGGACATGACTGCGGAGACAGAGCACTGGTGCGTTTTGCTGAGAAGCTGCGGTCGTCTTTCAAATTCGGCGATATACTCGGTCGTTTGGGTGGTGACGAATTTGTTGTACATATGACGCTGACGGCAGACAGAGAAACCGCTGAACGAAGGCTAGGGGAGCTTATGGAAAACATAATCGGGGACAGTGCCGGCTGTGAATGCAATGCTCCGGCTATATCCTGTTCAATAGGCTGCTGCATGGCATGTAAGGAAGATACCTTTGAAAGCGTATATAAGCGGGCGGACGATGCGCTGTATAAATCCAAGAGCCGCGGAAAGATGCAGTTTACAATCGTAGACTAAATGATAAAGGGGCCGGACGATAAGTCCGGCCTCTTTATGCTTATGGTTATTTTACATTTCGATTATACCGCCGATTCCTTGGGAAACCGCGCATTCATAAATACGCTGAGCCGTAACTATGTCCAGTACCGCGCTTCCCGTTGTCTCAAAAAATGTTATTTCGCTGTCGGATACTCTGCCCGGAACTTTTC
>JAJUHD010000007.1 GCA_029268085.1 Bacillota bacterium
GAAACGTGATATTTCCCCGGCAATGGTAAAGCGCTTCGGACTCGGCTTTGCGCCCGACAGCTGGGACAGCTTGGTTTCCGCAATGCAGAAAATGGGTTATACGAAGACTGAGCTTCTGGACGCGGGGCTGGCCAAGGCCTCGAAAAAAGGCAGCGGGGGTATATACGATACTTTTCGAAACCGGCTGATGTTTCCCGTCATTGATATACGTGGCAGCGTAATCGGCTTTTCCGGACGCATTCTGGGCGAAGGCGAGCCGAAGTATATGAACAGCCCTGAAACGCTCGTTTTCAGTAAGAGCCACAATCTTTTTGCAATGAATTTGGCTAAAAAGTCAAAAATGGGATATATAATCCTGTCAGAGGGAAACATAGACGTTGTAGCGATGCATCAGGCTGGATTCGACTGCGCGGTCGCGTCTCTCGGAACCTCATTGACGCCAGAACAGGCGCGGCTTATTTCAAGATACGTCAACGAGGTAATCATTGCGTATGACGGTGATCAGGCAGGCCAAAAAGCTTCGCAGCGTGCGATCTCGATTTTGCAGAAGCTTGACATCAAGGTGCGCGTACTGCGAATGACGGGAGCGAAAGATCCTGACGAATTCATCAAAAAGTTCGGCGCGGCGGCTTTTGAAAATCTGCTGAGGCGTTCCGAAAGCCACATCGAATACCGGCTTTTGGATATCGCTTCGAAATACGATCTCGGCTCGGACGAGGGCAGGGTGGCGTTCCTGAAGGACGCGACGGGGCTTATTGCCAGCCTTTCGAACGCTGTCGAGCGAGAGGTTTATTCGCGCAAGGCCGCAGATATGGCTAAGATCTCCGGCGAAGCGGTCGCAAACGAGGTCGAGCGCGTCCGGAAAAAGCTGCTGGGTCAGGCAAGGAAAAAACAGGAGAAAGAAAATGCCCGTCCGATGCATATGCAGCAGCCTCACGAAAGGAAGCTGCATTTTGAAAACGTGAAGAGCGCGGCGGCTGAAAAGGGTGTGCTAAGGCTTCTTTACTACGAACCGTCGCTTTTTACGGGCGGACCAGAGCTTGAAGAGGATGATTTTTCGTCATCGCTGCTTGCGGGATTCTATACGCAGCTCAGAAAATTGGTCAAAAACGGGGCTCAGCCCTCACTGGCACTGCTTTCCGAACAATTTACAAACGAGGAAATTTCAATACTTACCGAGATTGTTACAGAGCCTCAGGAGCTTTCCCGCAGCGAAAAGGCGCTGAACGATTACATAAAAATAATTAAAACCGAAAAGCTCGCAAGGCAGCAGGCAAAGGGCGGCGAGGGAATCGACCTGAACGAGATCGCCAACAGGCTTCGTGAGAGTAAGGGTTATGGAGGATAAAAACATGGCTGCAAGGGAAAAAGACGAATCGAAGAAGAAACTGAACACGTCAGCCGAAGCTGAATCACAGGTAGAAGGCGGTACGGTTCCGGAAAAGACTGCCGAGGACTGGCTGCGCGAGCTTATTGAAAAAGGCAAGAAAGCCGGAAAGCTTACATCCAAGGAACTGATGGATGTGCTTGAAAACCTGAATCTCGATGCCGATCAAATCGATAAATTTTATGATACTCTTGAAAATCTGGGTATTGAGACCGCGGGAGAGGACTATCTGCGCCCGATCGACGAGGAGGCCCTTCCGGAGCTCGAGGAACTTGAGGAGCTTGAGGAAGTCACCGAGGAAGAAATGGCCAACACGGAGGCGCTCGTTGAATCCTATGCAACCGACGACCCTGTGCGCATGTATCTCAAGGAAATCGGAAAGATCCCGCTTCTCACGCCCGAAGAGGAGGTTGAGCTCGCCGTAAGAATGTCGGAGGGCGACGAGGAGGCAAAGCGCCGCATGGCGGAGGCAAACCTGCGCCTTGTTGTCAGCATCGCGAAACGCTATGTGGGCCGCGGCATGCTGTTCCTCGACCTTATTCAGGAAGGCAATCTGGGACTTATCAAGGCTGTCGAAAAATTTGACTATACAAAAGGATACAAGTTCTCCACATATGCGACATGGTGGATACGTCAGGCAATTACGAGAGCGATTGCCGACCAGGCGCGCACGATACGCATTCCTGTGCACATGGTTGAAACAATAAACAAGGTTATCCGCGTTTCGCGCCAGCTCCTTCAGGAACTGGGGCACGATCCTTCACCCGAGGAGATTGCGGAGGAGATGGGCATGCCCGTAGAGAAGGTCCGCGACATACTCAAGATCGCACAGGAGCCTGTTTCGCTTGAAACCCCCATCGGTGAGGAGGAGGACAGCCACCTCGGAGACTTTATTCCCGACGAGGACGCCTCCGAACCGAGCGAGGCCGCTTCATTCACACTGCTCAAGGAGCAGCTTATGACCGTGCTCTCTACGCTTACGCCGCGTGAGGAAAAGGTTTTGCGCCTGCGCTTCGGCATTGAGGACGGCAGGACGCGCACGCTTGAGGAAGTCGGCAAGGAGTTTAATGTTACCCGTGAGCGCATCCGTCAGATCGAGGCAAAGGCCCTGCGCAAGCTCCGCCACCCGTCGAGATCAAAGAAACTGAGAGATTTTTTAAACTGATTTAAATAAAAATAAGGACTTCAACCCTGAAGTTGAAGTCCTTATTTTTATTTAGCGTGTAAAATGATAAACAGACACGCACATTATAAATAAGTTATTAAATAAAATTATGTCTCTGAGCTCTTTTTCTTGAAAAGGCTCTTGATATTTCCCCAGAAGGGCCATATCAGCAGACCGAGATCGATTACGAACAGCAGAATGGAAAGGGGAGTGAAGATAACGTCCGAAGCGTTTCCTTGCATAAGGATAAGCGCACGGCGAAGATCGATTTCCGCGCTCTTTCCGAGAACGAATGCCAGAACAAAAGGAGCAAGCGGTATTCCAAGCCTGTCCATGAAATATCCTACGATACCGAAGAACAAAACAAGGATCATATCAAACGCCAGATATCTGAAGCTGAAAGCTCCTAGAATACAAAGAACTGTGATGACAGGGATAAGAACGCTGCTGGGAACCTTTGTAATCTTGGCGTAGAAACGTGCACCGAATAATCCGAAAAGGAGTATAAACACATTTGCAAGAATCAATCCGAAGATCAATCCATATACATATTTTGCGTTAGTTGTGAACAGCTGCGTTCCGGGTGCGAGCCCGTGGATCATCAGAGCAGCCATAAACAGCGCGGATGTACCGTTACCGGGAATGCCGAGAGTCAGCAGAGGCACCAGCGAGCCGCCGACTACGCCGTTGTTAGCGGCGGAAACAGAGGCAAGTCCTTTCGGGTTGCCTTTGCCGAAAGAATCGGGATCTTTGTCCGAGCTTCTAGCGAGGTTGTAGCTTAGACCTGCGGCAACGGTTGTACCGGCTGCGGGTACTATTCCGATCAAAGTACCGATTACGGAGCCGCGTAGAGTTTCAATGATTATATACTTTAGCTCTTTAAGCGACAGCCACACGCTGCCCTTCATGCTTTCCTCGCCGATAACGATCGACTTTCTGTTCTCGGCTATTAGAACGAATACCTGCGAGAAAGCGAACATCCCGAGGACAACAGGCAGCAGCGGGAGTTCGTCATAAATAGCCGTTATGCCAAAGTTGAAACGAGACATACCGGTGAGACCGTCAAGCCCTACCAATGAACACAGGAAGCCGAGAGCGGCGCTCATAAGGCCCTTCAGCGCTTTTTCTTTTACAAGGCCTATGATGATAATAATACCCATCATAACGGTCAGGAACAGTTCCCATGAGCCGAAGAAGAAAGCGATTTTGGCAAGCTTGGGAGCAATAAAAAGGAGAGCAAGGCAGCCGACGATGCCGCCGGAGAAAGCAGATATCGTGGTAACGCCGATTGCTTTGAGTCCCTCGCCCTTCAAGGTCATCGGGTAACCGTCAAGTGTCATGAAAAGAGAATCGGATGTGCCGGGAGTGTTGACGAGAACAGCCGTAATGTTTCCGCCGTAAGAACCTGTTACATAGATTGCACCGAGGCAGATAAGGGCTGTCGTAGGGGGAAGCGAAAACGTGAGCGGAAGGAAGATGCCGATACCGGTATCGGCCGACATTCCGGGCAAGGCTCCCAAGACGACGCCTATTGTTGCTCCAATGCATAGCCACATAAGGTTCTGTAATGTAAACAACTGTGATAAATATGATAATACATCCATATTGTTTTTCTCCAGAATTTTTAAGGTTAAGTTGACTTCAAATTAAAAAAGAATACCTTCGGGCATCTGCATGGACAAAAGCAAACCGAAAAATAGATAGATAAAGAGTATTACGCCAACATCAACGCCAACAATGACTTTCCAGCTTTTTTGTCCGAGGACGATCATAGCAATCGGCATAAATACGCCTGACGCAATATAAAATCCGGCAAAATTGATTGCAACGATGTACAGAAGAATGACGCCGGCCATCAGCAGAGTTTTTGCAGTACCAGTCATGTTGATATCTGCGTTTGTATATTTTCCTCTTAAAACCTGAATCAGGAAAAGTGTTGCAAGGATGATGCAGAGAAAACATAAAACCTGTGGAAATGTTCTGGACGTTTTATCTTCAATTCCAAAAGAAGACACCAGAAAAGCGCCGGACATCAGATAAATGAAAATACAGCCGATCAAATTGTAATTAAACTTTTCTTTTTTCAATGCTAAATCCCCTCCCTTATGGCAAGGCTAAACATGTTTAATTTGCATAATAGTCTCATGTATTCTGCAAAGCTCATACATGAGACTATTATTACTCACTCAGCCGAATACGCTCAGCTTATGCCCAAGGCTCTTTATCCCAAAGATCTTTGTATTCCTGATAGTAACCCTTGAACATATCGGTCGTGTCTTTGTAGTCCTTTGTATCGTACGGGATGGTCATATCAGCGCACTGCGCCTGAACATCGGGATCCGCAGCTGCTGCCATAAAGCAATCGGACAGATACTTGATGATAGCTTCATCTGTTCCTGCGGGAGCAGCTATTGCACGGCTGTTGACCTGAATTACGTCATATCCGCATTCTTTGTAAGTCGGGACATCGGGCTGGAGTTCAGAACGTTCTGCACTGCCGACAGCAAGAATCTTGATGGAACCTTCGCTGAGGAAAGTTGCAAGGTCGCCGACATTGAGGCAGTAAGCGTCACAGTGGCCGCCTGCAACAGCGGTAAGAACTTCGGTCTCGCCGTCATAAGGGACGACGTTGAACTTTGCGCCGGAAGCATTCTCAAGCTGGATAACTGCGAGGCCTTCACTGCCGGTGACAGAAGTAACGCCCATAGTAATTTTGCCGGGGTTTTCCTTTGCCGCGTTAATGAGATCCTGCATGGTCTGATACTTGGAGTTGCTGGCCACGCCGACAGCACCGGGATCGCTCATCATGTTAAAGATGTAGCTCATGTTTTCGGCCGTGTATTCTTTACCGAATGCGATAGCTGTAATCTGCTGTGCGGTCGGGGCAAAGCCGATTGTATAACCGTCCGGCTTGGACTTAATGAAGTCGGACCAGCCGATGTCGCCGCTCGCGCCCTCTTCCTGCTTGACGACTATGCCGTTTTTCCAGCCTTCCTTCTCCTTGATCTTCTCAGCAAGGATGCGGATATAAATATCCTGCATGGAACCTACGCCAAAGGGATAGATATAAGTGATTTCTTTGCTGGGGTAATCTGCGGGAAGTCCCTCGGGACGAGTGACGTTCCATGTGCTGTCGGATGCCGCTTCCGAACTCGCGGGAGAACTGGGTGTTGCTTCAGCGGTATTCTTATTCGAGGAGCCACAGGCCGCCAGAGAGAATACCATAGCAGCGGCAAGAATCATTGCTGCCAACTTTTTCATAGTCATTTCCTCCTTGTTTTTATTTATACTGATTTCTCAGTAATAAGGACGTTGCTATTTGCAGATACCTGCTGTTTCTGAATCTGCCGGATTCACATGAACCATGCAATGCTTAACTTGGGGGAAGGTTTCCTCTATTAAATCATGTGTATTTTTTGCAATAAGATGCGCGTCTGTCAAAGCTTTTTGTCCTTCAACGCCGATTTCAATATCTATATACACTCTGTCACCGAATACGCGCGTTTTAATGTCATCTATACTGATAACATCAGGATTGTTCTTCACTGTATCCTTTACATCTTCTACAAACTTGCTGTCGCAGGAGCTGTCAATCATCCTGTTGACCGCGTCCATAAAGATATCATAGGCAACTTTAATAATGAAAAGGCAGATTATGACGCTTGCAACGGCATCCAGCTTCGGAAAGCCGATTCGGGCTCCAAGTATTCCGGCGAAGCTTCCGATAGACGAGAAAGCATCGGAACGGTGATCCCAGGCGCTTGCCTTGAGCACTCCGGAGTCTATTTTCTTTGCCGCAGCGATTGTGTACCAGTACATAGCTTCTTTGACAACTATCGACACACCGGCCGCAATGAGTGCCAAAGCTCCGGGGACAACAATCTCTGCATCGCTCATGAATATTTTCTTAACCCCGGCGTATCCGATGCCTATGCCTATTACGAACAGGAAGAACGCAAGCAACAGAGCTGCTACACACTCAAAACGCTCATGTCCGTAAGGATGCTTCTCATCCGCATCTTTGTGGGACAGCTTTACACTGATTAAAACAACGAATGTACTTAATACGTCGGAAGCGGAGTGGATGCTGTCGGATACCATTGCGCCGGAATGCGCTATAATTCCCGCAAACAGCTTAAACGTAGTAAGGACTATGTTACCGATTATGCCCACCCACGAAACTTTTGTTGCTATCGCTTTTTTTTCTGCTGCATCGATTGGAATATGTTTACTATTTGTCTTCACAAGTTACCTCCATTTGTATAGACAAATTACATCTTTATGATAACAAACAAGATGTTCCTTGTCAATCGTTACTTTTTGTGAATTTTACATAGTGATTATTATTAAAAATAACAGAGATCAAATCGGCTCAAAAAAGAACAATCCAAAGGGGCTTCTTGTATTGACATATTTTGTTTGATTGTCTGTCATTTTTCTACGGCAGCTCGAACCGCATGCAGATTTGCTTCAGGCGCTCTCGGATCAACAACACATCCCGGACCTATTATGAGTCCTTTTCCGCTTACCATTTGGATGGCTTCTCTTATGTGGTTTTTAATATATTCCGGATTCTCCTCTGCAAGGACGCTTTCATAATGAAGCTTACTTCCGACAATGGTAGGAATTTCACGCAGGCCTCCAAGGAAGACCTTGGAGCATTTTTTACGAGCTTCCGCAAAATTTGGCTCTGTATAACGGTCGTGCCAGTTGACAACATTGCAGGGGTATTTGCTCACTGTGTCAAACATGATATTCGCTCCATGGATATGCACCACATTGAACCACGTTTCGTCTTTATACGCGTTTATCACTTTATAATCATACGGCTTGCAGAATTCGGCGAAGAGCTCATCTGTCAGATAGTCATATGTTGCACACTGCGTGGCAAAGAAGAAACCGCTGACGCCTGCTTCGATATTAGCTTTTACGAAATTGACTGTTGTTTCCGTAATGACCGACAAGGCCTGATGTATATGCTCCGGATATTCCTTCATGTCCTGCAGCAAACGATCGCCTGTCATTTTTTTCAGCGTTGTGAGGGGAGAGAAAATAGTCTGTATATAAGGAGTGTTCGGCTTAACAAGCTTTGACAGCCACTGCGACAGCTGAAGTGTTTTTCCCCAAGTTCCGTAAGTAGCCGCAAGAGGCTCGATTCTCAGGTAATCCTGAAGCTCGCAAATCGCAGGAGCGGCAATCTCAACTTCCTTGTATTTTTCGCAGTATACATTAAGCTTTGCACCCCAATCCGGTACTGTATAAGCGCCGAAAGGCATCATTTTTATAAAGTCAAAATCATACCTTTCGTTGTAGGCAACCATTGCCTCGGCCAAGGATCTGGGATCTTGGTCATACTCGGACAAATGCATCCATGTGCTTACAGGTATTCTGTCAGGCTCTTTACCGTTTATGACCGTCTGAAGCCTTTCTTTTCTGTTCATATCGATCCTCCTAAAAACTTTAAATATATATACAAATAAAACGGGAATGTAAATGATAAACGTTGACAATTACTAAACTTATTATTTATAATTAGAGAGGCTAAAAAATATTAATAATAAACCAGTTATCACAATTACTGAAAAGGAGATTAGAAATGCCAGAGCTTGAAGCGTCAACACCAAGTTATATGCAAATACAAAATTATGTTTTTGATAAAATAAAAAGCGGAGAATACCCTCTTGGCAGCAAGATACCATCTGAAATCGAACTTGCAGAGCTCTTTAATGTATCTCGCGTTACTGCAAACAAGGCCATTAAGGAGATGTCCGTAATGGGCGTACTTGAAAGAATCCGGGGACGCGGCACTTTTGTTTGCTCCGATCAAAGCGTATCCACAGAATCAAAAGCATTTGGGTCTGCAATGAAGCTGGATATAAGCGGGAGCCGCAAGCACCAGATAGTACAGTTCAAGATCATAAAAGCGCACCAAGAACTGGCTGAAAAGGCGCATGTGTCTGAGGATGAGCTTTTTTATGAGATCATACTTGTCAACAAAACCAAAGAGAAAAACGAGTCTCTGGACTATACTTATATTCCGGTTAAGCTGGTAGATGATATTACCAAGTCTCTCAACTATTTGAGCTCGCACTTCGTGTACGATTATTTGAAGACTCTGCCAAGCATACATCCGAAATTTATTAAAATATTTGTCAATATTCCTCATTATCCGTTCTTGCAGTCAGCCAATTTCCTGCTCGATAGCGCTGATGACATGTCAATCTTCAGCACGGACGTGTATGACGTAAATATGCGCCTTCTTGCGACGACCTACACAACGTATCCCAGTTCTTCTCAAGATATACCGCTGCTTACTTTTTCCATCTGATTTTCAGACAGGTTATTTGTCAATCATGATATGAAGTATCTCGATGTCGGTCTCTTTCATACCGTCATGTCCGAGGCGGCCGACGCTGACGAGCGTATTTTCGGCGCCTTTTTTGACGATGCCGTCGCCGCCGAAAAACTGCTGATTTTCACAATACATCTCATAACCCAGAATTCCTGCGTCCACAGCGACAGCGATCTTTCCGGCGCAGGAGGCCTTGGCACCGTCGCAGATCACGCCGGAAACGATCGCAAGTGCGTTGACCAAAGTGTGTGAAATCGCATCCAGCGAACCGTCCAGAAGATAAGCTATGCCGCAGCCTGCGGCCGCACCCGCATTAATGGCGCCGCAATATGCGGAGAGCCTGCCGATGCGGGTTTTCTGGTGAATGGCAATGAGGTTGGACAGTACAAGCGCTCGGTACATTTTTTCTTCATTGACATTCATCTCACGGGCATATACGATAACCGGAACAGATGCCGTAATACCCTGATTTCCGCTGCCTGAGTTAATTACAACAGGCATAACGCACCCGCTCATTCTCGCATCGCTGCCTGCGGCTGCCATTGCTTTTGCTCTGAGTTTCAGAGAATTCTCGTTGTGCTTAAGCAGCACTGAGCCGATATTGGCTCCGTAGCTGTTTTTAAGTCCTTCGTCGGCAATTGCCATATTGTATTTTATTTGAATGTCGAGCAGGTCTTTGATATCTGAAATGTCAACAGAATTTGCAAAATCAAGTATAAGCTCGACGGAAAGGAAGGAACGGTCGGTCAGGCCGTTTTCCATATCGCAGTTTATAACGGAAGACTGAAGTATTTCTCCGTCTTTTTCTATATAAACAATGTTGGTATGGTAATTGACAATCCTGACTTTAGCATAAGAATCGTTTTTATAAACGGTAATGAAAATATCAAATATATAGGGCGAGCTTGAAAGCTGAACATCAATCTCCGTTTTTTCAAGATACTCTTTTATAGCGGCAGCCTGCTCTTTGGTGACAGAGGAGATTACCTCCAGTTTTTTTTCTGCATCGCCGGCGACAACGCCTGCGGCAGCAGCGGCGGGAATCCCTTTCATATTGCCCGTGTTTGGAACGATAACACTTTTAACATTCTTGATAATGTTGCCGCTCGCTTCGATTACAATTCGATCAGGCAACGCACCCAAAGTGTCTCGCGCAACTGCCGCACAATAAGAAATCGCAATCGGCTCCGTACAGCCCATTGCAGGAAGAAGCTCCTCTTTAAGAACCTTTAAACACTTTTCATAATTGGCATCTGTTTTTTGCATGTTATTCACCTCAACATTGCTGTATATACATAAATTATAAATACAATATCTCAAGTTGTCAATACATATAAAGCGTTTTTATGTGTTTATTGAGGCTAGGTGTCTATCCAAATTATTCCGGAATATATTTGACTGCAATTTAAGCCAGAACATCTAGGGAAAAGGAGTTCGGTACTTCTGCGCATGAAAAAGAAACTATACATTATATAAAAAACAATAGGATTTAATTTGTTTGTTCGGCAAATTATTTATTCTCACCGATTTTATAATCGTGATTTTTGCTAAATCAAATAAATGTATATACAAAATTCAAAAAATACTTTTCTAAAGTGACCACCTGTGATATAATAAAAACTGGGCGTGTTGGCAATGTAGGGAAAACAAACACGCTGATTATATATATACAAAAATATAAAGGGCGTATTCAGCACAGTAATACAACCAAGGTTGTGAGCTTTTTACGATAGCATAAAACTAAAAAAGGAGATAAAAAAATGTCACGAAAAATGAAGTCAATGGATGGCAACACCGCTGCCGCTCATGTATCGTACGCGTTTACGGAAGTTGCGGGCATTTATCCCATCACTCCGTCCAGCCCAATGGCGGACTATGTGGACCAATGGGCCGCCACGGGCCGGAAAAACATTTTCGGTACAACGGTTAAAGTTGCGGAAATGCAGTCGGAGGCCGGAGCGGCGGGTACTGTGCACGGTTCGCTTGCCGCAGGTGCGCTTACCACTACATATACCGCATCTCAGGGCCTTCTGCTGATGATTCCGAACATGTATAAGATAGCGGGCGAGCTCTTGCCCACTGTTTTCCATGTTTCGGCAAGAACAGTAGCAGCACAGTCGCTTAACATATTCGGGGATCACTCCGATGTAATGGCCTGCCGCCAGACGGGGTTTGCCATGCTTGCCGAATCAAACCCTCAGGAAGTAATGGATCTTGCCGCTGTTGCCCATCTGTCAACCATCAAGAGCCGTGTCCCGTTTATCAATTTCTTCGACGGCTTCCGCACTTCGCATGAGATCCAGAAAATCGAGGTCTGGGATTATGAAGACCTGGCCGAGATGTGCGATATGGATGCCGTAAATGCTTTCCGCAAGCGCTCGCTCAACCCTGATCGTCCCGTGATGCGCGGTTCGCATGAAAACGGAGACGTTTTCTTCCAGCACCGCGAAGCTGTCAACAGCTATTATGACGCTGTGCCCGGAGTGGTCGAGGAGTATATGGGTAAGGTCAACGCCAAACTGGGCACAAATTATAAGCTTTTTAATTACTACGGTGCGCCGGACGCAGACCGAGTCATTATCGCCATGGGCTCGATCTGCGACGTAGCCGAGGAAGTTATCGACTATCTTACCGCTCAAGGTGAAAAGGTCGGCCTCATCAAGGTGCGCCTGTTCCGCCCCTTCGCGGCAGACAGGCTTGTAGCCGCAATCCCCTCCACCGCAAAGAAGATCGCCGTGCTTGACCGCACAAAGGAACCGGGCGCCATTGGCGAACCTTTGTATATGGATGTGGTTACCGCTCTTTCCAATGCCGGCATTTCCGCCGACGTTATCGGCGGACGTTACGGGCTTGGTTCCAAGGACACGCCTCCTTCCAGCGTTTTTGCCGTATATAAGGAACTTAAAAAAGACGCTCCGCGCCGCAGATTCACTCTCGGCATAACAGATGATGTAACAAATTTGTCTCTGGAGGAAGAGCCCTCTCCCAATACTGCAGCTCCCGGCACGATCGAGTGCAAGTTCTGGGGTCTGGGAGGAGACGGAACCGTCGGCGCAAACAAGAACTCCATCAAAATTATCGGCGACCATACTGACAAATATGTTCAGGCCTATTTCCAGTACGACTCAAAAAAGACCGGAGGCGTTACGATCAGCCATCTGCGCTTCGGTGATAAGCCCATCCGCAGCCCGTATTATATCAATAAGGCAGATTTTGTGGCATGTCACAACCCGTCTTATGTAATTAAGGGCTATAAGATGGTTCGCGACGTAAAGCCCGGCGGCATCTTCCTCATCAACTGCCAGTGGACGCCTGAGGAGCTTGACAGTCATATGCCCGCCGAGGCAAAGCGGTATATCGCAAAGAACAACATCAATGTATATACGATCAACGCCATTGATCTTGCCATTAAGCTGGGCATGGGCAAGCGTACCAATACGATACTTCAGTCTGCGTTCTTTGCTCTGGCAAAGGTCATGCCGCAGGAAGAAGCTATCGCATATATGAAGGACGCGGCAACCAAGAGCTACCTTAAGAAGGGGCAGGATGTTGTGGACATGAACCACAAGGCTATCGAAGCCGGCGCCAGCGCCTTTGTTAAGATCGATGTTCCCGCTTCCTGGGCAGATGCCGCAGACACTGCTGGAAAGACGGCGCTTAAAGGTAATGAAAAATTGGTGAAGATGGTTGAAAACATCACGCTTCCCATAGCTAAAATGGACGGCGACAGTCTGCCGGTATCCGCTTTTGTGGATCATGTTGACGGTACCTTCGAGCAGGGCGCCTCTGCCTATGAAAAGCGCGGCGTAGCCGTAAGCGTGCCGGCATGGGATCTGGAGAAGTGCATACAGTGCAACCAGTGCGCCTATGTCTGCCCGCATGCCGCGATCCGTCCCTATGCCCTGACTGAGGACGAGCTTTCGTCCGCACCTAAAAATACAAAGAGCGCGCCTTTCAAAGCCGGCAAGGGCAAGGGCATTTACAGCTTTGCGCTGGCTGTTTCACCGCTTGACTGCATGGGATGCGGCGTTTGCGTGGGCGTATGCCCCGCAAAAGCGCTGACTATGGTGCCTCAGGAACAGGAAAGCGAACAGCAAACCGTATTTAACTACATGGTTTCCAAGGTTGCACCCAAGCCGGATGTCGAAGACACCGCCACCGTAAAGGGCAGCCAGTTTAAGACTCCGCTTCTTGAGTTCTCCGGCTCCTGCGCAGGCTGTGCAGAGACCGCTTATGCACGCCTGATTACTCAGGTATGCGGCGACCGTATGTATATATCCAATGCCACCGGCTGCAGTTCCATCTGGGGCGGACCGGCTGCGACTTCTCCCTATACCGTCAATAAAGAAGGAAAAGGCCCCGCTTGGGCAAACTCTCTGTTTGAAGACAATGCCGAACACGGTCTGGGTATCTATCTGGGACAGAAGGCTGTCAGAAACCGTCTTATTGAAAAGGTCCGCGAGCTCATGGAGGTTACTGCCATTGCTTCCAAGAAGGCGGCCTGCGCAAGCTATCTGGAGACCGTAGATGACGGCGAAGCAAATAAAACCGCTACTGAGGTTCTTATTGCCGAACTGGAAAAGGATCCCGAATGCCCCTATTCCAAAGAACTCTTGGCCAACAAGGAATACCTGAGCAAAAAGTCTGTCTGGATCTTTGGCGGCGACGGCTGGGCGTACGATATCGGCTTTGGCGGTCTGGATCACGTGCTTGCTTCCGGTGAAGATGTAAACGTCATGGTCTTCGACACCGAGGTTTATTCCAACACCGGCGGACAGGCGTCCAAGGCTACTCAGATCGGAGCTGTCGCACAATTTGCCGCAGCGGGCAAGGCGATTGCAAAGAAGAGTCTTGCCGAGATAGCTATGAGCTACGGTTACATTTATGTGGCACAGGTCGCCATGGGCGCAAACCCCGCCCAAACCCTCAAGGCTATCGCGGAGGCGGAAGCCTACCATGGCCCGTCGCTCATCATCGGCTATGCTCCGTGCGAGATGCACTCCATCAAAGGCGGAATGGCAAACTGCCAGAGCGAGATGAAAAAAGCGGTTGAATGCGGCTACTGGAATATGTTCCGTTACAACCCGGCGCTCAAGGCCGAGGGCAAGAGTCCCTTCATCCTTGACAGCAAGGCTCCGACAGGCAGCTACCGCGACTTTATTATGAACGAGGCGCGTTATTCCTCGCTTACCCGCGCTTTCCCGGAAAGAGCCGAAGAGCTTTTCGCCGAAGCTGAAGCCAACGCAAAGGCAAGATATGAGCACCTCGAAAAGCTCATCAAGCTCTACGAGTGAGGCAAACGTTTTCGGAAAAAGTAGTTATTAAACAAATTAAAAGCATCCCGACACTTGGCGGGATGCTTTTAATTTATATTTTAATTATGATGCATAAGGAAAACAGCCGGAGCATATGCCCCGGCTGTTTCCTTTTTGAGGAGTGGAGGAGAGAATTGTGAGCTTTTCTAAAGCTCGATGCGTATATAGTCTTTTTCATTGAGAAGTATCTTGTTGGTATCGTTGAGATAAGTCCGTTCGGGCAGACAGATAAGCACGGTCCCGTTGTCTTCAAGCGGGAACGGTGCTCCATGCCACGCGCCGGCACGAAAGATGACCATTGTGCCTTTCGGAATTATGAAGGCCTCGAGCTTATCCGGCTCCGGTTCGCCCCCGTTGGCGGGGCCGACATACATCACCATATCACCGTCAAAAGGCATCATAACCTCAGATGCAGCAGTATGGTATTCCACGTCCTTTATTACCATATCGCGCTTACCGACCTTCAGCGAGCCAAACGCTATGGGAGACGGGGAAGCCATGGGGGCGAGCACCATGTCGCGGTAAAAGGTACAGGGGAAAGAACCCATGCCATATGCTCTTTTCGGGGACGCTATATCGGCGAGGTAGCCGTAGGGGGCCCAGTTTTCCTGAGTGACCGGTATTGCCTTGATTGTTTTCATAGTCATACCTTTCTCAGTATGTATAGTTTTTTACTTCCACCTTGTCGGGATCCTCATGAGGGGCAAGAGTGGAAACCATCTTGACAGGTTTGTCGCTAACGTTTTTAACGTAGTGGATCTCTGTGGGCTCAATGTGGATGAAATCGCCGGCCTTCATGTGATTGACCTTTCCGTCGACGACTATGTCCACTTCTCCCTCAAGGATAAAAAAGTTTTCTTCCATAACGTTGTGGTAGTGAGCTTCAAAATCTTCGCCCGGCATGAACTGCACAAGCGCGAAATTCATACGGGGACCTTTCATAAGATATTTCGGGCCGCTGCTGCCAAAACGGTATTCTCTTTCATTTTCGTTCAGAACAAACATGGCATAACCTCCAGTTTAGTATTGCTGTGCGACGGCTGCTGTGGGAAAAGCTGAATTATACACCTTAAACGCCGGGCGCTTTCCACATATTTTTTGTAAGTCCTTTTTCGGCGAGCGCAAGCTGCGCCCCGTAGACCTCACGCCAGACAGGATACATTTTTTCATAGACCGCGTGATTTTCGGCGCTGGGCATAAAGGTGCGCTCGATCTTTGCGATGCGTCTGGCGGTTTCGGGAATATCCTTATATATTCCGACTCCGTAGCCCGCGAGTATCGAAGCGCCGAGAGCGGTGGCTTCTTTGACTACGGGTACCTTTACGGGCAGGCCCATCACGTCGGCGAGGATCTGAGACCAAAGGGGGCTTTTCGCCGCGCCGCCGGCAAAGATTATCTCATCGGGACGGCTGCCTGTGGCTTCCTCGACAAGCTCCATGTGCCCTTTTGCGAGCAGAGCTGCGTTTTCAAGAATGGCGCGGTAAAAGGTGTAACGGCTGAATTTCTCGGGATCCAGCTCAAAATTTGTGAAGGTTGGGGACGCATGCTTCCAGCTGATGAAATTCATAACGTCGGAAAAGCAGCAAATCATACCGTAGCACCCTGCGGGTATCCTTGCAGCCTCTTTGTTCATTAAATCGTAAGGGTCGGCGCCGGTTTCCTCGGATATTTTCTTTTCATACTGGCAGAAGCCGTCCCTAAACCAGCGCATCACGAGTCCGGGCTTGAACGCAAGGGCCTCGTACTGCCAGACGCCGGGTACGGCATGGCAGTTGACTCTTACTCGGCATCCCTCGTCGGTTTTGCCGGTCGGGGTGTTGAACTCGTATTGCCAGAAGCTTCCGCCAAGTACAACGGCCTGATTGGGCTCCGTAGCACCAAGGCCTATGGTGCCAAGCTGACAGTCGCCTCCGCCGACGACTACGGGAGTGCCTTCCTTGAGACCTGTCTGTTCCGCGCCTGCCGCACTGATGCCGGACAGTACGGTGCCGCATTCCACGACGGGCGGAAAAATATCGCTGCGCAGACCGCATTTCTCCGCAATCTCCGGATCCCAGTCGCGCCTCTGAAGATTCATTATGCCGGTGGTCGAGCCGTTGGAAGGCTCGACGGCGAGCTTGCCGGTCAGCTTATAGATAAGCCAATCGTTGAACATGCCGACAGCCGCAACGCGCTTATATATCTCCGGTTCCTTATTTTTTACCCACAGCAGGCGCGGCAGCGCACCGAGCGCGTAGGTCTGGCCGGATTTGCGGTAAACTTCCTTTTCAAGCTCCGGATCAAGGGCGATAAGCTGCGCTACCTCGTCATTGCTGCGGGCATCAACGTTGGCGCAGGCCCAGATCTCTTTCCCGTCCGCGTCATAGAGGACAATGCCCTCGCGCATGCAGGTCGTGGATACTGCGGCGATTTCCGCCGGATCAATACCCGTCTGCGACAAAACACCTTTTATACAGCCTGACGCGAGAGCCCAGTTGTGCTCCCAGTCAAAGTCCATGCTCCCGGGGTATCTGGGATCTTCCTTATGTTCCCATTCTTCCTGGACGCAGCCGAGCTGATTGCCGTCCGTGTCAAACAATACGGCACGTACGCTGCCTGTACCCGCATCCACAGCCAACAGATACCGCTTTGACATATTCGCACCTCCACGTTAAGAATTTTTATTGTATAATCAATCTCCGCTTTCGGCCTTGGCAAGCACGGCTTCCGCGGTATCCTCGTCGGTTATCAGAACATTCAGGTATCCCGCCCGCAGAGCACCGAGTATGGCATCCACCTTATACGGTCCGGCAGAAACGCCGATGACATTTTTAAGGGACTTCAGCGTCTGGAGAGGAGTGCTTATGAGACGGCTGTCAAGCTCCGTGCCGACAGGTTCGCCGTTTTTATCATAGAAATGGCACAGCACGTCGCCTACGGCATTTTGCATTGAAAGAAGGCGGAAATCATTTTTTGTAATTGTGCCTGATTTAACTACCGTTGCGTCCTCGTTCATACCGCCTATGCCCACCACGGTTGTGGAGGCGAGCTTGTGCATCATCAGAATCTCCTGGACGGAAGGCTCGGCGAGTATCGCCTTTGCCATTTCCGCAGATGATACGACAAGGGGGGCGGGCATAAGGAACAGCCGTGCATTGAATATGCTTGACTTCGTATCCGGAAGATAACAGCTTACGCCGCCGGAGAGGGAGATGATGGACAGCTTCTTCTCCACGTTCATGGCAAGATGGTTAAGCACCTTGGCAAGCGTATAGCCGTAACCCATATTTATATAGTCGTTTTCCGATGTGGACGTCTCGATATACATAGCGGCCGCGTATGCCACGTTTTCAGCCGCTTCCATGCCGTTCGCAGGAGAAGGGGCGATAAACACATCGTTCAGACCGAAAAGATCGCTCATCCTTTTTTCGATATCGAAACGGCGAAAGCTGGCTTCTCTGAGCCGGAAGCTGATCACGCCGCTTTGACGTGCCATATCCAGAAGCTTCATAACATGTATGCGCGATACTCCGAGCTTATCCGCTATATTTTGCTGAGTTAGTCCGCCGACATAGTAATACCACGCGGACTTCGCCATGAGAATTTCTTCGTAATCCACAAGAGCACCTCACCAATGGCGCGTTACATATGTAAGAATATGCTTCATATGTAAAATGCTTCTACAAATGTTTAACGAAATTACAATTGTCATGATGCACGCCATAAATCTTTTGTCATTAGCATATCAGCTTAAGTCTTGAATGTCAATATGCCTCGAAAAAGATTACGGGCTATTTTGCCCAGAAAAATTTCGGTAAATCCATAATAATCCCGTGACTGTTGCATAAAAAAGGGTAAAAATTAATCTTTTTGAAAAAGATAGGCAGATATATTGACAAAAAGCAATCCATGATTTATGATAAACAAAAAAAGGTGTACCGGTCACACAAAAGTCATGATAGTAAACAAAATTATTCAGCGTTAAGGAGGGAGCATAATTGGTCGGAAACAATAACGCACCAAAATTGCTGTCTGTCCGTAGTATAAGTAAAGCCTTTGGCACAAATAAGGTGCTTAAGTCTGCCGATCTCGATCTTGAACAGGGAGAAGTCCTTGCACTGATCGGCGGAAACGGTGCGGGAAAGAGCACACTTATGAAGATCATCATGGGGATCTATCAGCCTGACAGCGGCGAAATCTCTATCGATGGGAAGACCATCGCCATGACCAAACCTTCCGTGGCTCTTTCGGCCGGTATATATATGGTTCCGCAGGAGCCCATGCTTTTCCCGAACATGACGGTCGAGGAAAATATAACTATGGGCTTCAGGGAGAGCCGGCGCGAGCTGAAAAACCGCCTCAGGAAAATAATGGAGGATATCGGCTGGACCTTTGATCTCGGACGCAAGGCAAACAGTCTCTCCATCGCGGAGCAGACGCTGGTCGAGATACTGCGCGCCCTGCTGCGCGACGCAAAGATACTTATTCTCGATGAGCCCACTTCCGCCCTCACCTTTGACGAGGTCGAGAGCTTTTTCCGTGTGATCGGAGACCTGCGCAAAAAAGGCATCGGCATTATTTATATCACTCACAGGCTTGCGGAGGTTTTTGAGATTGCGACGCACGTTTCGATCATGTGCGACGGTATCATAACGCTGCACGGACCTGTCGGCGATTTCAACAGGGATATGCTTGTGAAGAGTCTCCTGCCGCCGAATGCAGAACATACCGAAAAAAAGGCTGCCGAGTGCAAAATCATAGACTATAGCGGTAAAGAGCCGATATTCGAGCTTCGCAATTTCAGCGGCTACGGCTTCAGCAATATATCATTAAAGGTATACCCCGGCGAGATTTTGGGCGTGGCCGGTGTCGTCGGTGCGGGACGCACCGAGCTGGTAAGCACCATCTTCGGCAGGGACAAGGCTCTGAGCGGCCAGGCGATACTGGACGGCAAGGACATCACCGGCATGAAAACAAAGGACATCCTCAAGGCCGGAATTAACTATGTGCCCGAAGACAGATATCTGTTCGGCATCTTCGGGATCAGCTCCGTCGGATCGAACATCTCGTCCGCCAACCTGAACGACAAGTCGCTCGGGCGCTTTATTCTCAACCGGAGGAGCGAACAGTCGCTTGCCCAAACCTATATTGACCATTTCAGAATAAAGGTCACCGGTCAGGATCAGCTTATGAGCAGCCTTTCCGGCGGCAACCAGCAGAAGGCCGTTATCGCTCGTTCGCTCTCGACGAAGCCCAAGCTCGTTATAATGGACGAGCCGACCCGCGGCATCGACGCTGCTGCCCGAGGCGATATTTACAGCATAATCCACAAGCTCCGTGACGAGGGCGTTGCGATACTCCTAGTATCATCCGACATGGAGGAAATCGTAGAGCTGTCCGACAGGGCGGTCTGCGTTTTCCAGGGACGTGTAAACGCCGAGCTCTGCAAAGAACAGATAACACAGGATAATCTCACCTCCGCTTCATTCGGTGTTGATATCGGAAAGGAGACGCTTGTATGAAGCTTAAAAAGACATTAGGCAAGACCCGCTGGATATCGAGCTTCTTCTTTCTGGTAGCCCTCTTCCTGATAATCGGAATGGTTAACAGTTCTTTCCTTACGGGGGAAAGCATAATCAGCGTACTTAACAACAGCGTGGTGTACATGCTTCTTGCGGTCGGTATAGCTTTTGTAATACTCACCGGCGAAATTGACGTTTCAATCGGCGCAACAATGGGATTGGCCGCTGCAATATCAGGTACGATGGCGCAGCAAGGCCAGGGCTGGGGCGTTATGATAATCTATGCGCTCATTCTCGGTATAAGCGTCGGACTGTTCAACGGCATAGGCGTTGCGGTGCTCGGCATTCCCTCGCTTATATTCACGCTCGGCACCTGCGGCATACTGCGCGGCATCGTATATCTCTATTCCGGCGGCCGCACGGTCGAAAATTTCGCCGGAGATTTCACGGCCTTCAATAATGATACGGTATTCTCCGGCATTACTTGGTATTTTGCCATTGCGTTTGTGATCGTCATAGCGGTGCATTTCATATTGACATATACCAAGAGAGGTAAATATTTCATCGCTGTTGGAGATAATATCAACGGCGCGATACTCGTCGGTTTGCCCGCAAAATGGACAAAGATCCTTTCGTACATAATCTGCGGCTGCTTTGCGGCTTTCTCCGGCATCATATTCGCCTCCAAATATGGTCAGGTCAATATCGTCGCCGGTACAGGTTATGAGATGTCGGCCATCGCGGCCTGCGTCATAGGCGGAATTTCCCTGACGGGGGGTCTCGGAGACGTCATCGGCGCGATGATAGGCGCTGTCATCATGTCGTCGATAACGAAGATACTTGTCTTCCTCGGCCTTTCATCCGATTACAACAACACTATAACGGGCGTCCTGCTGATTACAATAGTCGTAATAGACGCGCTTACACAGCGCCGCGCCGTTGAAACCTCAAGGCGCAAGCGGCTTGCGGCGAGAACATCTCCGGACGCTTCCGCCCAGCCTATGGCCGAGGAGGTGGCACAATGAAAAACAGCTTTCTAGAGAAGCTCGGCTCCGGATTCAAAACTTGGGAATTTGCCCTTTTTATGATCCTTGTCGCTGAGTTTGTGATATTCGGCGCGATTAATCCAAAGTTCCTCAATTTGGCTTCGCTTTTCTCCAGCATCAACAACTATATAAGCATCTGCATAATTTCCCTCTTTGTAACCTTCGTCATGATAACCGGTGGCATCGATATCCAGGCAAGCTCAATTGTCGGACTCACATCTATAATTATCGGCGTCACATGGAACGACCTCGGGTTCAATATCTGGGTCAGTGTGCTGCTCGCAATCGTCGTTGCGGCGATCTGCGGAGCTATCTCCGGATACTTTGTGGCTTACTGCGGCGTTCAGCCGATGGTGGTGACATTGGGCGGAAGCTTCCTGTATTCGGGCATTGCGCTTTTGATATCCACGCTTTCCAGCACTCCGGCGTATATGGGTATCAGCGGCTTCCCCGCAAAGACGGCCGAAGGTCTGTACACATCCTTCCGTTTTCTCGGAAAGTGGAAGCTTTTCGACGTCATACCGATCCAGTTCCTGATATATATCGCGCTTGTAGTTATCTGCTATATCCTGCTCCATAAATCAAAATACGGGCGCAAGGTATTCCTTGTCGGCATCAACAGAAACACCGCTGAGCTTTCCGGCATCAATTCCCGCCTCATCACTATGAGCACATACGTTCTCACCGGCATAGGCGCAGCGATAGCGGGCGTGTTGCTGACAGCAACGGTAGACTCCGCGAAGAGCGATCTCGGCGCAACATTCACGCTGTCAATCATCACGGCGGTCGTGCTCGGCGGTACATTAAGTACCGGCGGAAAGGGAAGCATAATAGGGACGGCCTTGGCGTCGCTCGTGATCTGCATCATGCGTTTCGGCCTGCCGATCTGCTTCGGCATCAGCACTCAGAACCTTGACCTGCCGATCGGCGTCATGCTTGTCGCCATAATTGCGGGCCGCGCGATAGTAAATAGGATTAAGCTTTCTCCGGGCGGCAGGCTTCACAGAAAATTGCCGGCGCAAAAAACACAGTAAGTAAATATCCGGGAACACACGGGTTCCTTGATATAGAAAAATCAATATTTTACAACGGAGGAAAAACAATGAAAAAGATGTTGGCTCTTATGCTGGCTCTCTGCATGGTGTTCGCACTTGCGGCATGCGCAAAAACCAGCACTCCCACAGCGTCCGCCTCTCCCGAAGCTTCTCCCGCAGCATCCGCTGCTGCCGGCGAGGCCAAGAGCATTGAAGGCATGACCGTCGCATTTATTCCGAAGTTAACCGGCAACTCGTTCTTCGAAGCAGCAAATGACGGCGCTCAGAAGTATGCGGCTGATTGGGGCATCACTGTCAAGTATATGGGCAGCGCTACCGCTTCTGTCACCGACCAGCTCACTGTCATCGACCAGGCTATCGCTGAGGGCGTTGACGCAATCGCAATCTCCTCTGTCGACGCGACCGCGCTCGACGAGAAGCTGAAGGAAGCTCAGGAGCAGGGCATCGTAGTCTGCACTTGGGACTCCGACGTCTCCTCTGACGCACGTTCTCTCATGGTTTCCCAGGGTACTGCAAGCGTTCTCGGCCCCATGCTCGTTGAGATGGGCGTCAAGTCTCTGACAGAACGCGGCAAGGATCCCACCAAGGACGCAATCAAGTATGTATGGCACTATTCTCAGGCGACCGTCGCAGACCAGAACTCCTGGTATGTAGCCGGTGAAGAGTATATCAAAGAGAAGTATCCGAACTGGGTTGCGGTAAGCGATCCCTTCTACTCCGAGCAGGACAGCCAGAAGTCCGTTTCCGTCGGTGAATCCATCCTCGAAGCATATCCCGACATCGACCTCATCATCTGCAACGACTCCACCGCTCTTCCCGGTCAGTGCCAGGCTGCCCAGAACAAGGGTCTCAGCGCAAAAGACATCACCATCACCGGCTTCTGCACTCCTTCCGGCATGAAGAGCTATCTTGACGCAGGCATCCTCACTCGTTGGGGTCTCTGGGACTGCGGTATTCAGGGCGCTCTCGGCTGCTACTTTGCGGCATACCTCGCAGCGGGCAACACCGTTAAGGCCGGCGATACCGTCAATGTTCCCGGCATCGGCGACTGCCAGATCGTAACTAATGACCAGCTTGTCGCAGGCGACACCACACCCGAAACCAACAGCGGCGTAGTTCTGCTGCCTGAACGCGTAGAGTTTACTAAGGACAACATCGCACAGTACAATTTCTAACCAGTTTACACCTTAAGCGTTTGTGGGGCGCGGACTGATATCCGTGCCCCATTTTAAAAATGCAATCTTACCTTTCAAGGAGGAATTAACAATGGCGGATAAAGATGGATTAAAGGTTGCAAAGGACTATCATCTCGATGCTCCCTTTGCCAATGAGGGCGGATTCTATGTGAAGGGAGCCGGCAACCTCGACTGGGGCATGAAAAAACACCTTTCTAATATTTTCGACCCCAAGAGCGGCAATACGGTCATGTTTGCGTTTGACCACGGTTACTTCATGGGCTCAACGGCGGGTCTGGAGCGGCTTGATCTCGTTATTCCGCCGCTGATCCCATACGTTGACGTTCTTATGGGTACTCGCGGTGCGCTTCGCACCTGCGTTCCTCCCGAAAACCGCAAGGGCATTGCTCTGCGCGTTACGTCAGGATCATCCATGCTCAACGACGACCTCTCGCATGAGTGTCTCGCTGTTGACCTTGAGGATGCCATACGCATGAACGCCGACTGTATGGCTGTCCAGACCTTCATAGGGGCGGACGGACAGCTTTCGAGTCTGGAGAACCTTTCCCGCTGCATAAATGAAGCTATGCGCTACAGTATTCCCGTAATGGGCGTCGTGGCCGTCGGCAAGGATATGGAGCGCACAGACCGCTTCTTTAAGCTTGCAACAAGGATACTCGCGGAACTGGGCGCGAACATAATCAAGACCTATTACTGCGAGAATTTCGAAGAAATCATCGCGGCCTGTCCGGTTCCGATAGTCGTAGCAGGCGGTAAGAAGCTGCCTGAAAACGAGGCGATGACTCTTGCGTACAATTCCATTAAGGGCGGTGCAAAGGGCGTTGACATGGGCCGAAACATCTTCCAGAGCAATCATCCGGTAGAGATGGCGCAGTCGATTCGCAAGATCGTGCACGAGGGCTATACAGATAAAGAGGCTTTCGAGTATTTCACCGATCTTATCAATAAATAAGCTACAGCAAAAGAAAATAGAGAAATCAAGAAAAGAAGCGACTCCTATCAGATCTCTCTGACAGGAGTCGCTTCTTTTGGATTATTCAGTTACTGATTCTGGCGAGACGAATCATTCTCTCATCATCGAAAACTCAAGGTGAAAATATCTCTTCTCGCCTTCGCTTGAGATAAGAAAATTAGAAGCTGGAGTATAGCCGTAGTAATCGACATTGCAGCTGACCTTTACTCTGGCGGAGGTAAATTCAAAGCTTTGAAAATCGTTCTTGAAGTTTTTCAAAACACCATCTGAACGCAATTTAATACAATTCATCTCCGGCTGAACCGCGACATAAGACATGAACGCTGCCAACATATATAAACTTGGGGAACTAATCCATATCTCTTCTGATTCTATCTCAAAAGAGACTCCTGTTACGATGCCGTTAACTTCATCAATTCTAAATTTGGGAGTTAAACTTGGTGAAAGTTCAATTGTATTCGGGTCTTTCTCCCATGTTCCGTCTGCGTTTAAATCCATGCTGTTGTCAAAGCCGACATAGTCCATGAAACCGTTGTAGTTTTCCGCAAACTCCGCGGCGCTTATTTCACCTCTGTTCTTTGGTATTTCGGCGTTTAAATTGATGACCGTGCCGATTGCAATGATTATGGCGTAAACTCCGATAAAAACAAATGACCGGTAAAGCTTCGTATCGCGGACAGAGTATTTATAATCCTCATTCCACAGAAGCCAGTCTTCGTCTTTGCAGACTTTATAGGATTTGTACATTCTGATAATATTGTAGATCGGTATGTTATAGCCGTAACCTTTGGCAAAAACGCACCATGTCCTTGAAAGGCCGGCTTTATATGTTAGTCTGCAGCCTTCAGCGTCCGAAAGAGACAATCCGAAAATCCATTTTCCCAATGTAGTTCCGAATCTGGACAGCAAAAGCGGCTCTATGAAAATCATCTCTGCAAAAACGATATATTCAATTAAGTATAGAACAAGCTTGTTTCTGACAGGATAGCCCCTGAAAACTACATTAAGTAAAAAAATCCATATAAGATAGTAAACACCGTAATCCACCGAACGGGCAAAATATCTCCGCCAAGGGTATCCCGGATTGGAAATTGCGTCCTCATCCATAGGGCCTTTCACCTTTCAAACAAAGTTTTGGTTACTTCCTGTTTTATTGGGGCACGCTCTGTGACGGCTTTTCCTAACGATTATGGTAACATATACCAGTTAAGAAAACAACCTTTATTTCGATTATTGGAGGGAGCAAGTTTAAAACTCTGCTAATTGCACTTTATGATTAGGAGCAATTTATGATGCTCCGAGCATAGAATATTTAAAATGTGTGTGCTATACCCTTCTCGCCCGGCTTTGCGATAAAGTCGCCCTTTTTGACAGGAATCTGCTATTATCCAGACGAGGACGTTTACCTGCACAAATCGAACGGCAAGAACCGCGTGTACCATGGATCCGACATCGATACTGTCTGGACCTCAGATCCGAATACTGGAGCCGAAAAATAAGAGCGACTATATTGAAAAAGCAAGCGAGTTCATACGAACCCACCTGCTTTTTCGGCTATGTTATAGTTTTTTATCCAGCTGTGCGCAGCTTTGCAAACAGCTTTCGGAGAGGATTAATTAGCAGCAGTGTCAGGACAAAATTTGACGCACAATGTGTCAGGTCGAATGGTATCCCGCTGACCCAGTACGACAGCGCCATGGTGGGTCCGCCGATGAAAAGATATGGTATTGCGCAGAGAAGACCGAACGACAACCCGAACAGCCCCGCAATAAACGCCCAGATGAGGGCGTTTTCATTTTTTCTGAATATCAGAGCGACGGCAACCAGTATATTCCAGACGTAAAGGTAGTTTATAAACCACAGCCCAAAGCCGTAAATCAGCCCCTCGAGCAAAACAAATACGCCTACGGAGTAAAAGGCTTTTACTCCGTAGGATATCACTGTAAGAATTATCAGAACAGACACGATATTGATGTTCGGCAAGGCAGACATAGCAACCTGTGTACCGACCATAAACGCTGCCATAAGTGAGAGCTCGATGAGCTCCCGATGGGACATCGGCGGTTTAATAGCCTTCATGAAGAGTGAATTCAAAGCTATCGCCGTCCGCAATCGGGGTCTGATCCACGCCTGTATCGACATATTCGCAGAACTTGGTGTAGCCCCACCACTGCTGCTTGCTTTCGTCGGCGGCTTCGCCGTCAACCGAGGTAATAAAGAAACCATAATCGCTGTTTTTACCGTTAATGAGCTTTTCCTGCTCAAGGGCGCCTCGCAGGTACTCGGAGTCCGTTTTGATCGTCAGCGTTTTATCCTCGCCGTTCATATGGTCGATAGAGACAGTAATGGTTTTTGCTCCCGCGGTGACGGCAGGGGAAAGCAGCTTATAGGCGAAATAAGCTCCCGTGGCAAGAAGAACAAGAATGAGCAGCAATGCAATACCTGTTTTTTTGCTTTTATTAATAAAAAATCCTCCTTTAATCGGCTTATCCGCGACGGACTCGTGGGGGATTTTCACCCCGCTTCCCTTTGAGGTTATAAGAGGTAAGTCTCTTATAACCTTAGGCAGCCCCATTACAGGGCCGCACCCATGCACCGAATATTCAGTTTTCGCTGGTATTGTAATACGAAGAGGGACATTTGGCAAGGGATATGTGAAAAGACAGAGAACAAAGAGACAAAATGTGACCTTGTCCATGTGGTATAGTAAAATTAAGCATTCGGAAGTATCCCGAATAATTACAATATAGTACATAAGGAGGCTAAATATCTATGGACAAAACCAATACCGCTGCAACAGATGCAAAGCAGAACAGATGGAAAAGCTGGCCTATGTGGCTCGGCATACTCTCCGCGCTCTGGATGCTCGCTTCATCGCTGGGGCTGCCGCAGCAGATCGGGCTGACAAACGAGACGTTTAACAACATCGTTAGCGCAATCGGCACGATACTTACGCTGTTCGGCGTTGTAAACAACCCAACTAACCCGAACGGACTGTAATCATGACCTAATATGATGTACAAATCTGATTTAAAAGTATGAGCATTAAATTACCGCTTCCTATTCTGAGCCCCGCGGCATTTTTGCATGAATAGCATTAAAAAACTGAAATTTTGAAAA